>NZ_JBHTSF010000043.1:0-61005 GCF_042795295.1 Streptomyces sp. NPDC056486 | reverse complement strand
CCTTCCGCGTACGCGTACGAGGAAGGGGGCGCCGTCACGTTCAAGGGCGTCGACCACCGGGAGCGAACCGCGCTTCACCCGACAGGAGAGAACGGCACCGTGAAGCACGCCGCCCGGTCCCCCGCGCCGCCCTGCTCGCGGTGCAGCACGACGGATCCGGCCCCGCCCGCACGGAACTCCCAGCCGTGGCGGGCGGTCGCCCCGCCCGAGCCGTCCGGTCCCGCGGTGAAGTCCAGCCAGACCTCGTTCTCCGGGTTGACGTAGGCCGGGTCCTCCGAGGGCTGAACCGGGTCCTCGCGGTGCTGATAGTGCCCGCCGGCCGCGGCCGGGTCGGCGCCACACGGCTTCCGGTGCACGTGGGCGCCGTACGCGTGACCCGGTTCCATGCCCTTCACCCGCACCGTGACCGCCATGTCGCCAGGACCGCCGCGCTGCTCGACCTCGATCGAGGACCCGGCGGGCACGAGCTTCTGGTCGTACGTGATCGCCGACGAGGGGATGAAGGCCGTGGGCGGCGCGAACCGCGCCCCGACCCGTTGCCGGTAACAAGGCGCCTCGTCCCCGCCGACCAGGCCGCCGCCCGCTGCGAACACCGCCGCCGCCACGGCCCCGGCGAGCATTCCTGCCACCATCGTCCCGCTCCTTCCGTACCGTCCGTTGACTCATCCGTTGACTCATCCGTTGAGTCACTCTGTTGAGTCACTCTGTTGGTACGGGACTTCGGCGCCGTGCGCCCCGTCGAAGAGGGCAGCCGGGTGAACGTGACGTAGCGAACATATGAGCCCCCCGCGGATCTCCGGGGATGAGCGCGGCGTACGCTGTACAGCTGTCACCAAGCCGCCCCTGCCGCTCCCCCGCGACGTCGCGGCAGTCACGTCGTCGGCCGGGGAGTTACGGGGAATTTCGGTGCTTGAGAGTCTGGGCTCACTGACCAGCAGCCCATGGATCTACGCGGTAGTGGCACTTTCCGTGCTCTTCGACATCGTCCTGCCCGTACTGCCGAGCGGCGTCCTCGTCATCACGGCCGCCACCGCGGCGACCGCGGCCGGCACGGCGGGCACGGGCGCGGGGAGCGTGGCGCGCGAGGTCCCCGACATCCTGCTCCTGCTGCTCTGCGCGGCCACCGCCTCGGTACTGGGCGACCTGGCCGTCTACCGCCTCGCCTGGCGCGGCGGCGAGCGCCTGGACCGCGCCATCGCCCGCTCGCGCCGCCTGACCACCGCGCAGGAACGACTCGGCACCGCGCTCGCCCGGGGCGGCGGCGCCCTGGTCGTCGTCGCACGCTTCGCGCCTGCGGGCCGCTCGATCGTCACGCTCGCGGCGGGCGCGGCACACCGCAAGGTGCGTGAGTTCCTGCCCTGGTCGGCGCTTGCGGGCGTGGCCTGGGCGGGCTACAGCGTCGCGCTCGGCTACTTCGGCGGGCAGTGGCTCGGCGCGACATGGCTGGCCACGGGCGTCTCACTGATCGCGCTGTTCGCGGCGGGCGCGGGGGCGGCGTTCCTGGTACGACGGCCACGCGCGGCGGCGACGAGCTAAGCGCCGCGCACGGTGGCGACGAGCTAAGCGCCGCGCACGGTGGCGACGGACTAGGCCGCCGGGGCTTCCTCGGCCGCCTGCTCGGCCGCCCGCGGTTTGCCCCCTCGCAGCTCGATCCCGGCGAGCAGCTCGGCGGTGGCTTCGGCGACCGCGTCCACTGCCCGGTCGAAGACCTCGCGGTTGTGCGCGGCCGGGGCACGGAACCCCGAGACCTTGCGCACGTACTGGAGCGCGGCGGCCCGGACCTCCTCCTCGGTGGCGTCTTCGGGGATGGCGGGCGGACGGAGCGTCTTGATGCTTCGGCACATACCTACAGCTTGCCGCGCGTGAGGCGTGGGCGTGAAGTGATCCCGCCCGCGAGATCCCACAAGACCCGGCGAGATCCCACGAGACCCCTCGCACTCGAAATTCGAACAGGAGTAGCATTACCGCGTGCCTGCAACCCCTGCATACGACTTCCCTGACGACCTCCTCGCGGGTCAGGAGGAACTGCACCAGGTCCGGGCCGAACTCCTGGCCCTGCTGAAGCGGCTCCCCTGGTCGGTCACGCCCCTCGACGGCTTCAGCGACGACCACGGCTGGCGCAAGGTGGAGCGCCCGGCCTCCCCCGGCTGGACCCCGGACGAACAAGCGGAAGTAGAAAAACTCCGCGCGCGGGAACGGGAGTTGGCGGTGTTCGTCACCTGCCACCGCTTCTGGGATCAGGTGACGGGACCGGACGCCGTGACGGCCCGCGCACGACTCAAACACGCCCACGAGAAAGCCATTGACACCGAGTGACAGCGGGCGTTGACTCAGCTACGCCGAGGAGGTGCTGGCATGAATGTTCTGCTGGTGGTCCTGCTTATTGCGCTGATCGGCCTGGGTTTCAGCCAGCCAATTCTGTGGCTGGCCGCCGCGGCGCTCGTCTTCTTCATGATCCAGCAATACGACCGCGGGGGCTCGGTCAAGAGCGGCGGGGGCGGCGCGGGCGGAAGCACTGGTGCCGGAGGCGGCGGTGGGGGTGGCGGTGGCGTCCCCAAGAGCTACCGCGACTACCGCATCCGGAAGGAACGTCTGGAGCGCTGGGACCGCAGGTACCGCAGGACACATCCCGATTCGGGGCACTGATCGGGGCGCTGGTCGGGGCACCGGTCGGGCGCCGACCGGGCAGCGACCGGGACGGTCTCCGTCGGGCGGCCACACCCGCCGGTACTACTAGTAATCATTCCGGGTGACAGGGCGCTTACCTGCGCAAACGCTGGGGATTGAGGTCATGCACAACGCCTCGACCAGTCCCGGGAGTTCACTCGTATGCGCTTCGGAACCGCCACAGTCACCGCCGCCCTCGCGGCCCTTCTGACTGCGGTCGCCCCTTCGGCCACCGCCGAACCCCACGCCACCCAGCCGCGCGCCGCGACGCCCCCCGGGCAGGTCTGCTTCTGGACCGAGCCCGGCATGATGGGCCAGGCCTGGTGCTACGGCCCGCCCGGCTACGCGGAGGCCGAGAACGGCACACAGCGCCACGCCTACTCCTTCGAGTCGCGCGCCAACGGCACTGTCTACGCCATCAGTTTCGGCTCCGGATCCAGCTGCTTGTACCGCGAGGTCCGCAAGGACGACTACGACGAGAACTGGACAGCCTGGGGCACGAAACTGGACGGCGTGAGCGATACAACCATGGGCTGCGAGCAGGGCTGACGTACGTAGATGCCCCACCGCCCATGGCCACTCCTGGCCGCGCTGCTCCTCGCACCCTCTCTCCTCTTCCTGAGCGCGTGCGCGAAGTCGCCCACAGTCCCCGCAACCGCCCCCGCCCCCGCACTCCCACCGGACGACGTCATCAGGTCGGCCCAACAACAGCTGACGGACGGCTGCTTGAAGAGACAGGGCCTGACGCCACCACGCCCGCGCCACGGCAACAGCAGCGGCAGCGGCAGCGGCAGCGGCAGCGCCGATAACGGACCGAGTCAGACCCAAGAGCGCACGGCAGCAGCCCTGTTCGGCACGGGCCGCACAGAGCTCTCCATCGAACTCCCCACCGGCTACACCGTGCGCGCCCACACGGACGGCTGCCTCGCCGCGGCACAACGCACGCTCTACGGCGACCAACGGCGCTGGTTCGAGGTCTCGACGATCGCCAACAACCTCAAGCCGGAAGCGGCGTACCGCCACCGCACGCTCGCGTCGGTCCGCGCCGAGCACCGGCAGGAACTGGCCGACTGGCGAACCCTGCGCGCCCGCGCCCTGCACCACGCCACGACCCGACTCACCGCTCATCAGCAGAGAGAGAAGCACCCATCATGATCAGCAGTCACAAGCCCACCGCCCTGCTCGCCGCCACGCTCCTGGCGATCGGCACCGCCGTGGCCTCGTCGGCAGCGGCCCAGGCCGCCTCGTGCCCGAGCGGCGAGTTCTGCGCCTGGACGGACGCGGGCTTCGGCGGCCAGCGGACGAACTGGTCGGGCGACGACCACGATTGGGAGGATCCCATCCAGGACCAGGACTCCTCCTGGGCCAACCACGGCATCTCCGGCCCCGGTATCAAGGACCACGTCCAGGTCTACGAGAACCCGGGCCTGGTCGGCTTCGGCACGGTCTGTCTCGGCCCCGGCCAGGAGATCGCCGGTCCCAGCGGCTGGGCCAACGACAGCGGCGACTCCCACACCTGGAAGATGGAGTGCTAGCTGCCGCCCCACCACGGTGCACCCCTGCCACGGCCGTCTCGGCCACGGGGTGCACCACTCTCTGACACACGGCCCTCCGGGCGGTCAGCTGGTCGGCGCCGCTCCCGTGGGAAGCCCCCCGAGCATCGAGACCGCCCCGAGCGCCGTGTCACCGACCACGGACGTGGCAGCCGTGGGGTTGTCCGCCGTCAGCTCGCCGGTCTTCTCGTCGACGTCGACCCCGCCGAGAGTTCCCTGCAGGTCCCGCGTCGTGTCCTGCGTCGTCTTCGTGACGGAATCGAGCAGCTGCGTCTCGCCGCCGACAGGCGGCTGCGGCGCGGCGAACGCGGGAGAAACGGCACCCAGGGCGAGTCCGACACCGACGACACCAGCGGCAGCCTTGGCGATCTTCACGAGGTGAATCCCTTCCGGCAGGGCCCGGCGGCAGCACGACGGTCGTACGCCCGAAGCATCCACAGGTCGGACACTCACACGGCCCTTGCCGGAATCCCCAACTCTTCCGTGATCCCCAAGGTTCTGGCCGACCACCCGATCGATTTCCGGAGGTCCCGCTCCTGCCGACGGTCCTCGCCGACGCCGGGTGGCCCGGCAGGAGCAATGTCCTGCCGGGCCACCCGGTCTCTTCCTGCTCTCCCCGCTCTCCCTACAGCTTGGAGTTCCGGTTGGCCGCGGCCCTGAGGCCGGCCACCGTGAACGCCACGACCAGCAGTGAGGCCAGCGTCGCGGCCACCGCCGACAGAGCCGGGATCGGGGCTGTCACCCCGTCGGGCCGCAGCACGTAGGAGAGCGTCGTGGAGGCGACCCGATCACCCACGAGGTGGCTGACGGTCAGCGCACCGGCCACCAAGGTGCTCGCCAATGCCACGATCGGCGACCCGCTCAGGCACAGTGCCGCGCCCGTCACAGCGCAGACGGCAACGACGCCGAGCGCGGCGGAGACACCGAGGGTGGGCGCGTCCGACCAGTTCAGCGGGAAATGGGCCGCCGCACAGAGCAGCAGAAGGATGCCTGCCGTGCGGCGCAGCCACGCCAGGAGTGTCTTGCCCTGTGCGTGCGTGGCCCCGGCGGCCGGGACCGTCGAGGGGTGGGCAGCCTCGGCGGGCGAAGCCATCGGCGCGGCTGGAGTTCCGGCCCCGACGCCGGTGGCGTCCTTGCTTTCCCCGCTGTCCGTGTGCTCCGTGTGCCCTTGGTGTTCCTGGTGTTCCTTCAGGCTGCCGATGAGCTGCATCAGATCCTCGACAGATCTGGTCGTACCTGCGGCGTGCACCGCCTCGGCGCCGCTGTGCGGGTCGTGCGGAGGGCGGGACAGCAGGTGAACGAGACGGCTGACCTCCGGAATAGGCCGTTCTTCGGCGGCGTGCCGAATGGCTTCATCCATGTGGTCGGCGGGGTGTTCCGGCGGGCCGAGCAGTTCCACCAGCTGGGTGACGTCGTCGACGGAGCGGGCCACTGCGGCCAGGCGGAGCACCGAGGCTGCGGTCGGCATGCCGTCAGGTGACTGCTCCAGGAGGGTGACGAGGTCGACGACGTCGTCCAAGGGCCTGGACACCACGGCGACGCGCAGGAGCTCTTCCACCGCGTCGGCGTCGAGGCCGGGCGTCGTCTCTTCCGAGGGTCCTTCGTCGGCGACGGGCGCGGCCCGTTCCGGGCGTACGTCGTCGACGACCTGACCGGTGTCGTAGGCGGCCTGGCCGATGTCGTAGGTGGCCTGGCCGGTGTCATGGGCGCCCGGGCCGGTGTCGTAGGCGGCCTGATCGGTGTCGTGGTCCTCTGTGTGCGGCCGCAGGGCAGGCTGATCGCGGGTCGGGGCGCCGAGCTGCACGGTCCCCCAGTGAACCGACGTAGAAACCAGCGGCTCGTCGGTCCCGGATATGTCCCCCGCGGCAGAGAATGACTCAGCGGCCATTTCGTTCTCCATTCCAGCGAGGCGTCCTCACCCCGCACGTGTGCGTACATCCCGTTCTATGCACGCTTCCTTCGCCCCGCCACTGGAGGAACTCGCCCGGCGGTGGGTCGGCAGGGCGGCCCCGGCGCCGAGCCGAGCAGCGCGAGCCGACCGGCAGGACGCCCTGCAAGACGCCCTGCCGCGATTCGACACCGGCTGTCAGCGGCTTCTCACGCCCACGGCTGGAATGGGCGCTTCCTCTGTTGCCGCTGATACTGCCGTCATGCACTTAGGTACCGCCCGTGTGGTGACGACTGGATACTGCAACTCAGCAACGGCATAGCGTGGTTACGGAGAGAGGGGGCTCGAGTCCATGCCTACCAACTCCGTGATCCTCGTCGTCGATGACCACAAGGACACCCTGTTCGCGCTGGAGAGCGCGCTGGCCCCTCTCGGGTACCCGATGGTGAGCGCGACCAACGGCGACGACGCCCTCAGGATGGTCCTGCGCGGGAACGTCGGGCTCATCCTGCTCGACGTGCGCATGCCGGGCGTGAGCGGTCTCGACGTCGTGCGCTATGTACGCCGACTGGACCAGACACGGTCCATCCCCATCATCTTGCTGACCGGATTCGACGTGAGCCGCGACATAGCCTCTACGGCCTTCCTGCTCGGCGTGGCCGATGTCGCCCTCAAGCCCATCGACCCGCTGACCCTGCGCACGAAGGTCCGCTACCTCTTCGACACCCATCAGCAGATGAAATCCATGCAGCTGGAGATCGAGGAACTCCGGGCCCAGCTGAAGGACGGGACCATCGGAACGACGGGCAACAGTCACTCCGCATCACAGTGCGCTCCCGGCCCTCAGATCGAGACGTGAACGCCCCCTCGTGTGCGCATCAATCACCATGAGCGTGCGTGAGCGACGAGCCCACCGGCCGCGTAGACGGACCGGCGGCGCCCGTGGAGAGCAGCGTCGGCCGCAGACCCCGGCCCGACGCCGCGCTCCCGTTCGTCACCGACGCGTGGTGTCCGTCGTCTCACGGCTGCCACTCTTGGCCAACCCGCGGCTGACCAGGTAGCCGATCGTCAACAGAGTGACGTACAGCCATGCCTGGTCGGCAGGAAATCGGTCCACCCCGTCAGAGCCGTCACCGACCGCCAGGGAAGCGATCAGGACCGCTATCACCGACGCGACGTAGGCGAACATCTCCGAGGTCTTGAACGAGGGTTTCGTCTCGGACTGAGTCTGACGTGCTGCATATGTGTCCCGGGCCTGGCCGGCTTCCGCATCCGGATACCGGGGGGACGAAGCTGCGGTCATCTTGTCTCTGCCTCCTGAATGGGGGGTGCCTCACGACTTGCAGGCAGGCGCCGCGTACCCGAGGCACCGACACCGGAACGCTCTGCCGCATATGCGCGCTCGCCGCCCCCCGCTCATCAGCCAGGCACCCAAGAGACCGCAGAGCAGCATGCGCCGCGGAGCACCGCACCAGGTGGCCAGGGTCGTCGCGGGGTATCCGTGGGGTCTGTCGTCACCGCGGACTCCGGCCGGAACAACACGCTCCCAAGGACCGCCGATCTGCCGCTCTGTCCGCCCACTGGCACCCGTCGGCCGCCCCGTGGCCTCGCGCATGACGACGGCCCCTCAACCGATCAAGGTCGAGGGGCCGTTCACCGCATCTAGCTGCGGCTTACCACTGTGGGCGCGGACGGTTTCGAACCGCCGACATCTGCCTTGTAAGGGCAGCGCTCTACCACTGAGCTACGCGCCCGGGATATTGCGACAGCCTACCCTGCCTGTGGCCCCGCCCCGCAAACCCGTACGGGTGACCACGGGGTGGGGTTAACCCCACCCCTGATCCGGGAGCGGGCCGGATCGGCGGGGGGCGGGGGCCACTCGTACGATCTTGGAGCGACCGGGGAAGCAGAAGTCGCAGTCATGGCGTGGACTGACCGCCACAGCCGCTCAGGGGGAAATCTTCATGACCGTCCGTTCCGTTCACCGTCGTGGCAAGGGCCGCACCTCCAGCACTCGCGACACGCGCCGCCCCCGCGGCCTCCGCGTGCTCGGCGCCGCGAGTGGCGTCGTCGCCGTCGCCCTCCTCGCCGGAGCCTGTGGGGCCAGTGCCGATGACGATTCGGATCCGGAGCGGCGGACCTTCGCGCTGGCGGGGAAGACCCTGACCGTCGACTCCGACGATTCGGCCCTTGAGTTCGTCACCGGGGGCTCCGACGACAGCAAGGTCGAGGTGACCCGGTGGTTCGACGGCTCCACCGTGCTCGGCGGGAGCCCCAAGGTGACCTGGGTCATGGACGGGGATCGGCTGACCCTGCGCATGAAGTGCTCCGGCGTCTTCACCGACTGCTCGGCCAAGCACCGCATCGAGGTGCCTCGTGGGGTGGCCCTGAAGGTGGAGAACAACAATGGGCACGTGAACGCCAAGGGGTTCCGGGAGCCGCTCTCCATCCGCACCAAGGACGGTTCCGTCACCGTCAAGGACCCCACCGGGCCGCTGACGCTGGACAGCGACAACGGAGCGGTCGATGCGACCGGCGTCCGCTCGGCACGCGTCCGTGCCACCTCCAAGGACGGTTCCCTGCGGCTCGGGCTTGCGTCCGTGCCCGACCGTGTCGAGGCGCGCAGCGCGAACGGCTCCCTCACCATCGAGGTACCGAGGAAGAAGGGCGGCCGCGACGTCTCGTACGACGTGGCGACCAAGACCGACAACGGGGCCGTGGATGTTTCCGTTCCCCGTGACAGTGGTAGTCCGCACCTGGTGTCCGCCCGTAGCGAAGACGGCAAAGTCACGGTGCGCAGCGCGAACTAACCGGCCCGTGTGTTCGTCATTAACCGGTGGGAGAATGTGACACCGGGCAAGGCGGATGACAGCACGGGAGAGGGATAGTGACGGCGACACCTTCGCAGCCGTACACGCCGGTTACGTCCAGCGGTTCAGTGGCGCTGGAGCCGGATGAGGATGTACGTCGCTGCGGGAGCGTGCGGCCATCTCCCCGCACCCCTCTCCGCGATGCCGTGGCGCTCGCCCTCCTGCCCCTCCCCCTCCTTGCCCTCGCCCTCCCCGCCGCCTTCGCCGGCGGCGGCACCCGGCGGTGGTTCGGCGGGCGCGGGGAGAGCATGCGGGCCGATGCGCAGGCCGCCAAGGACGCGGCGGCCGCTGCCTTCTACGAGTTGGACACTGCCCAGCGCGATCTGCGGATCTCCATCGAGACGATCGTCGCCGTCGACTCCACGCCCGCCGCGCAGCGGGCGGTCTCCGACTTCGATGCGATCGGGCGGCGGATCGACGAGGCCAGCCGGCAGTACATCAGCGCGGTGGACGCGCACGACCTCGACCGCGACGACCTGGAGGCCTCCGTCGCCGCCCGCGCCCGCACCGAGCTCACCCAGGCCAAGGGCGAGCTGGACAAGGCCAAGCAGGACCTGGACCGGTTCCAGCAGGGGCTCGGCCCGCTGCTCGACAAGGCGGAGACACAGCTCGCCCGGCTCGCCCCTGCCGTCGAGCGCGCCCGGCAGACCCTCCTGGCCGCCAGCAACGCCCTCGATGCCGTACGAGAGGCCGGGCTCAAGGCCGACGATCTCGCCGCACGCCTCGCCGCCCTCGGCCCGGAGCTGACCAAGCTCAATCAAGGGGCCGGCCAGCACGGCGTGCCGGAAACGCTGCAGCGCGCCGACCGCGTCCTTCGGGACGCCGAAGGCGTGCGGGCCGAGGCCGAGCAACTGCCGGAGCGGGCCGCCGAGATAGACCGCCGTCTGGTCTCTCTGCGGACCCGCGCGCAGGCCCTGACCACCCGCAGCGGCCAGGTAGAACCGGTCCTCAGCGAGCTGCGGCGGCGTTTCACGGCCGCCTGCTGGCAGGACCTGCAGCGCGTGCCGGACGAGGCCGCGGAGAACGTACGGCAGGCCGAGGCCAAGCTGAAGGAGGCCCGGCAGGCGCGCGAAGAGCAGCGCTGGCCGGATGCCACCGCCCGGCTCTCCACGGTCCGCGCCCTGCTGAACTCGACGGACGAGGCGGTGTCGGCCGCCGGCGACCGGCTGCACCGGCTCAACGCGGTGGCGAAGGATCCCCAGCAGGAGATCGAGCGCACCCGCTTCGCGATCCGCGACGCCCAGCGCCTGGCCATGGCGGGGCGCCAGACCCCTGAGCAGCGGCACGCCCGTCCGCTCGACGAGTCCGTCGCCCGTCTGGACCGCGCTGTGGCCTCCCTGGAGGGCCGGCACCCGGATTACTGGCACTTCCTGACCGAGACCGAAGCCGTGCGGCAGACGGTGGCGCGGGTGGTCGGCCAGATCCGGGAGGAGCGGGGGCAGGGGGCCTAGGGGCCCAGGGGCGGCTGGTTCCGGCGCCTCTGCTGGCGGTCAGCGGCCTGCGGGCGGATCCTGGAGTTACGTACGCCGACGTCTCCGTACGCGGGCGTCTGCGGCAACAACGTACAGAAGCGGCCTCCGCGCATACCCAAGGGAGGCGGACATGGCCACGCATGTACTTCAGACAGGGCCGAAGCGGCCCAGGCGGCACGTCACGCTGAACGAGCACCTGCCCGTCGACCACCGCCTCAGCACGATCTACCGCGTCGGCGCGGGCCTCATGGGGCTCGTCCTGCTCGCGTTCGGCATCCTCGGCCTGATCGACAAGATCGGTTTCTTCGACACCGGGGGCGACACCGTCGGCGGTCTGAACACGAACGGCGCGCTCAGCGTCCTCTCGATCTGCGTCGGGCTGCTCCTGTTCGTCGGCATGGTGATCGGCGGCAACTTCGCCTCGACGCTCAACATGGTCCTGGGCTGTGCCTTCATCCTCAGCGGCTTCGTCAACCTCGCCCTGCTCGACACCGGCCTCAACTTCCTCGCCTTCCGCATGCCGAACGTCCTGTTCAGCTTCGTGGTGGGCATCCTGCTGATGATCTTCGGGATGTACGGGAGGGTCGGCTCGGCCCTGCCGCACGACAACCCGTACTGGAGGGCGCGCCACACCGGGCAGTGAGCACCCGAGCGCCGACCACCCCGAGCGCTGACCACCCCGAGCACCCTGAGCAGGCACGCCGAACGCCCTGTGGCAGCCTTGGGGCATGTCGGACCTCAGCACTGCCTTCAGTAAAGACCTGCGGACCCGGCGCCTGGTCGCCATCGTGCGCGGCACCGACGCGGAGGCCTCCTTCCGGACGGTCATGGCGCTCGTCGAGTCCGGTGTGCCGCTCGTCGAGGTGTCCCTCAGCGGCGCCGACACACTGGGCGTCCTGCGCCGGGCGCGCGCCGAACTGGGCGACGCGGCCTGGCTGGGCGCGGGCACCGTCCTCACCGCGGACGACGCGCGACGCGCCGCCGACGCGGGGGCCAACATCATCGTGACGCCGGGTCTCGGGGCCGGCGTGGATGAGGCCGTACGGCGTGAACTGCCCGTCGCCGCCGGGGTCCTGACCCCCACCGACGTGATCGCTGCGAGCACGTCGGGCGCGACCGCGCTGAAGATCTTCCCCGCGTCGGCGATGGGCGGGCCTTCGTACCTCAAGGCACTGCGGGCCCCCTTCCCCGACCTGCCCTTCGTACCGGTGGGCGGCGTGGACGCGGCAGCCGCCGAGCAGTATCTGGCGCTCGGCGCGGTCGCCGTGGGCGTCGGCTCCCCACTCATCGGGGACGCGGCGGACGGCGGCGACCTGGACGCGCTGCGCAAGCGCGCGGCTCAGTTCGTGGCGGTCGCGGGGGCGGGCCGATGAGCGCCACCACCGCACCTGTTCAGGGAGCCACCACGGCACCTGTTCAGGGGGCCGACAGCGTCCTCACCCTCGGCGAGACCATGGTCGCCCTGCGCGGCAGCGGGCCGCTCAAGCTGGGCGGTTCGATGGACGTGTCCATCGCGGGCGCCGAGTCGAACGTGGCCATCGGCCTCGCCCGTCTCGGCCACCCGACGCGGTGGGCGGGCGCGGTCGGCGATGACGAGGCGGGCGAGCTCGTACTGCGCACGCTGCGCGCCGAGGGAGTCGACGTCAGCGGCGCGACCCGCGATCCGGGCGCGCCCACGGGCCTGATCCTCTTCGAACCGCGGCTGCCCGAAGTGACCCGCGTGCACTACTACCGCGCGGGCTCCGCCGGTTCACGCCTCACGGCGTCCGCGGTCGAGCGCGCCTTCACCGCTCCCGGCGCGCCCCGCGTCCTGCACCTCACCGGCATCACCCCGGCCCTCGGCCCGTCCGCCCTGGCCGCGTGCCGCCGCGCCATCGAACTGGCCCGGGAGCACGGCACGACGGTCTGCCTCGACGTCAACTTCCGCTCCCGTCTGTGGAGCGACGAGGAGTCCGCAGCGGTCATGCGTTCCTGGATTCCGTACGTCGATGTCCTCATCGCGTCGGACGACGAACTGCCGCTGTGCGTACCGGACATGACGGCCGCCGGTAAGCCGTCCGCCCTGGCCGAAGCGCTCCGCGCGCAGGGCGTCCGTGAGGTCGTGGTCAAGCTCGGTGCCGACGGGGCCACCGCGTACACCGCCGACGGCGAACTGCACGCTCCGGCGCGCCCGGTGCGGGCGGTGGACGCCGTGGGCGCGGGGGACGCGTTCGTCGCCGGGTATCTGTCGGCGCTGCTCGACGGAGCCGACGTGGCGGGGCGCCTGGACCGGGCCGTGACGACCGGGGCCTTCGCCGTGGCGTCGCACGGGGACTGGGAAGGGGCGCCCACGCGCGCCGAGCTCGGGCTCCTTGGAGCGGGGCCCGGGACCGTGATGCGCTAGCGCCTCTCCTGATGCCGGGCGGTCAGCCGCAGCAGCCCCCGCCACAGCAGCCGCCTCCGCCGCCTCCACCGCCACGCGGGGCAGGGGCGGACGCCGAGGCCGAGCCCCCGACGGCGACCGTCGACAGCAGCTTCACCGTGTCCTCGTGCCCGGCGGGGCAGGCCGCGGGGGCGGCGGACTCGGCCATCGGACGGCTCAGCTCAAAGGTGTCGCCACAGGAACGGCAGCGGTACTCGTATCGGGGCATGGGCCAAGGCTAGCGGCAGCGGACCGGCCGGCGGTCAGACGCCCGCCGAACCATGGCGGAGGAAGCCCCGCAGGATCTCCTCCCCCGCCGCGACGCCCCGCTCAGGCAGCACCGTGAGCCCCGGCGCCGTCCAGCCCGTGTCGGCCAGCTCGCCGTGCCCAGGGCGCCACGAGCGGTCGGCGGCGAGCAGCAGATCGGCGTCGAGCAGCGAGTCACCGGCGGCGAGAATCTCCTGCGCGTCGATACGGCGGGCCACCTCGCGCACCGCCGCGCTCTTGGTCAGCGGCTTCGGCACGGCGTAGATCTTGCGGCCCTGCAGCGAGACGGCCCAACCACGGCCCTGCGCCCACACGGCGAGCTCCTTGACCCACTCCTCCGGCAGCAGGGACCGCTCGACGACCAGATAGGCGAAGAGATCCTCGGCCACCCGCTCCTTCAGGAGCCAGGCCGGGTCGGCGGTGCGCACCATGTGCGCGCGGACCTCGTCGAGCGAGGCGCACTCGGCGGCGAGGCGACGGCCGACGCCGGCCCGCCACTCGGGGTCGGAAACACCGTCGACCAGCAGGTGCCCGCCGTTGGCGCAGATCGCGAACTTCGGTGCGGGGCCCGGCAGATGGATGCGGCCGTACTGCTCGCGCGTACGCGTGGTCGTCGGCACGAAGACCGTGCCGCGGCCCACCTCGTCGAGGAGCCCGGCGGCGGTCTCGGTGACGTACGAAAGGGGCTTGCTCTCGTACACCTCGACGCAGAGCAGGCGCGGCGCTTCGGCGTCGGGCATGGTCAGGCCGAGGGCGGCGGCGGAGTAGATGAGGGTGCGGTCGAGGTCGCTGGCGACCAGCACGGTGCGAGGCGCGTCCACAGAGGTACTCACTTGGAGGCCACCGCCTTGCCGTCCGTGCCGGTGGCTCCGCGCGTGAACTTCGGGTGGATCAACCCCACGCACGTGTACGGGAGTTCGCCGACCTCCTCGACCGGTACGCCTCGCTGTTCGGCGAGGAGTCGTACGTGATCGAGGTCGGCCCCCGCTCCCGCACGCGCCAGGATCTTCCAGGGAACGCGGCGGAGGAGGACGCGCGTCGTCTCGCCGACGCCCGGCTTGACCAGGTTCACGTCGTGGATGCCGTACTCCTCGCTGATCCGCTCGACGGCGGCCCAGCCCTCCCAGGTCGGGGCCCTGTCCGCCGAGAGCAGCTCCTTGACCTGGGCGTCGACGGCGTCGGTCACCTCGTCGAAGTGGGCCGCGACGGCGTCGATGAAGTCGAGGGAGACATCGCCGTCGGCGAGCTCGCGGTAGAACTTCGCGCCGTGGAAGTCGTCGGGTCCGACCAGGTCCGCACGGAGGACGGTGCGCGATATCAGGCCGGAGACCGTCGAGTTGAGGCAGGCGGAGGGGATGAGGAAGTCCTCGCGGGTGCCGTAGGTGCGGACGCAGGAGCCGGGGTCGGCGAGCACGGCGATCTCCGGGTTGAAACCGGCGGTCCCGCCTGCCTCCTCGAACTCCCTTACTGCGTCGGCGAGTTCGCGCGTGATCGCCCCCTTGCCCGTCCAGCCGTCGACGAAGACGACGTCGGCCGGGTCGTGGTGGGCGGCGAGCCACCGCAGCGCGTTGGCGTCGATGCCGCGGCCGCGCACGATCGACACGGCGTAGTGCGGCAGGTCCAGACCGTGCCGGTCCTTTGCCCAGCGCCGCATCAGTACGCCGACGGGTGTGCCCGCGCGGGCCAGCGAGACGAGGACGGGGCGAGGGGACCGCTCGGCGAGCACGGTATCGGTGACGGTGCCGACGGCCTGCGCGATGCGTGCGGCGGAGGTGCCGAGCGCGGCACGGAACAGCTCCTGGTACTGCGGGCTCGGCTGGTACTCGACCGGCAGCGACTCGGCGTAGTGCGCGCCACCGCTCTGTATCGCCTCCTCGCGCTCCTCGGTGGGCGCCTCGAGCCGTACGTCCGAGAGGTCCTGGAGCAGCCAGCCGACGTCTTGTGGCGCGTACGAGGAGAAGGCGGGGCCGCGAAGGGGCTCGGGCAGCATGGAGGGCCTTTCGGGGACGTACTCAGGGACGCACTCAGGGACGTACGAGGGCACGACGGCGAGCAGCACCTGTGGGGTGTGCGCGGCGAGCTGCGCCAACAGGCCGTCGGGAGCGTGGAGTTCGGGGCGGTCGCCCACGGAGTCGACCACGATGACGATCGCGTCGAAGTCACCGCCCGCGACGTTGTACGCGTACCTCTCGCCGGGTCCGTCGGCGGGGGCGTCGTGCGCGGGGAAGACCAGGCGGCTGCGGATGGCGTAGCCGGGGTCGTTCACGGCGAGGACGGGCGAGCGCGTGGTGGTGGAGTACCGCACCTCCGCGGCGCGTGCATCGCCCGCATCCCCCGGGGGCAGCCGTTCCTCCAGTGCCACACCGAGAGCCAGCGGCGCGTACATCAGCTCCTCGAAGCCGAGGACGAGGACCCGGCGCGGGAGCGTGCCGGGGGCCTCCGCGTCCGGCGCAAGGGCCTCGGCGACGCGCCCCGCCATCTCCGGCAGCGCGGCGTCCAGGGCTGCCCGGTGCCCGGGCGTGAATCCGTGGCGCCCGCCGTCCGGCACTCCCGCGGGCCAGCCGAGGTCGACCCGGGTGACCGAGCCGCCCTCCCGGCGCGGGGCGGGGAGGGCCGCCGCAGCGGCCTCGTACTCCTCTACCAGCGCCCGCCCCTTCTCAAGGACCCCGTCGGGCAGGCTCACCGTGCCGGACGCCATCGTGATCAGGTCGACCCGTGCGCCGATCTCCCGGGCGAAGTCGGCCAGGCGGCCCTGGTCCTGCGGGGAGCGCATGTCGACGAGCGCCACGATGACGTACCGCTCGCGCGGGAAGAGCTGATGCAGCGCGCGGATGGTGTTGAGGACCGTGTTCCCGGTGGAGAACTCGTCGTCGACGAGGACCAGCGGACCGTCCCTCGTGAGCAGCCGGGGGTCCTCGGGGAGCAGCAGATGCGACGTCGCGTGCGAGTGGGACTCCTCGAAGCCGCCCGCACTGCGCACCCCGTCGACCGGGCGGCGCGTGGAGTGGAGGTAGGGCGCGAGGGCGAGGCCGTCCGCGACGCAGTGGCCGAGCCCTGTCGCCGTCTCCGCGTACCCGAGGACGACCGCGCGCCGGGCCTCGGCGTCACCCAGGAGCGCGCGCACCCGGACACCCAGGTCGCGCCCGGCCGCGTACACGACCGAAGGGCGCTGCGGCACGTGCTTGCCCAGGACGTTCGACACCAGGAGGTGCGCCCGCTTGGGGTTGCGGCGCAGGGCGAGGCCGAGCAGGCCGCTCAGCCCCGCGTCCCCGGCCAACTCCACACCGAGCCGCTCGGCGACCCACGTCCCTGACCACACCACGTCGTCGTTCACAGTCCTCGCACAGTCCTTACGTTCCTTCGCCGTCAGCCGGAGAGCCCGGCGGTGAGCAGCTCCACGAAGCCGATGTCCTCGCGTGCGACGCCGAAGACCTCGGCGCGCCTGAGAGTCCGCTCGGCCCACGCGCGGTGCGGCTTCACTTCGTTCATCTTGTTCGTGTACGTCGAGCGCATGACCCCGCCGCCGCCCCGCTCCGGGCGCAGGATGTCCTCGGCGTCGCTGAACTCCTCGTGGCTGACGACCGACAGCGCGTGCACGGGCAGCACGTGCGAGGGGTGGATGCAGGTCTTGCCGAGCAGGCCGTTGGCCCGGTCGAGCTCGATCTCGCGCAGCAGCCCGTCGATGTCGTGCTCGATGAGCGCCTGCCGCAGTTCCTCGGCCCGGCCCTCCAGGAAGGGGCTCCGGCGCAGCTGCGGCTTGAACATCCTCTCCTGGACGCGGAAGTACTCCCACACCGGCCCGGTGACGGTGAAGCCCGTGCCGTCGGCCCTGCCGAGGTGATTGACCACGTCGGCGATGACCGAGGCCACGATGTGGACGTCGTACGCGGTCATGTGCGGCGGCCTGCGCAGTCCGTACGCCGAGCAGAAGTCGGTGACGCCGAGCCGCAGGGCGAGCACCCGCTCGCGGTACTTGTCGACGGTGCGGGCGATCCCGGCGAGGGTCTCGGCGCGGCTTTCCAGGTGCAGCAGCTCGGGCGATTCGAGGACGGGCATCGCGAAGAGCCTTCGGCCGCTGGTGGCCTCCGCCACGGCGAGCGACTCCAGGAAGGCGACGCCACGCTCCTCGGTGAACTTGGGCAGCACGAATCCGGACAGCAGCCGGATGCTGGGTCCAAGCCGGTTCGCCAGGTCGGCTATCTGCTCGGGCTCCCTGACCCGGATGAACAGCAGCGGCGGCTCCGCGCCGTTCCGCTCCGCCAGGTCGGCGAACTGCCTGACCAGGTTCTCCTCGGCGCCGATGACCTCGGTGTCGTCGATCGAGTCCTCAAGGCAGAGCACCATCGAGATCACGCCACGACCGGCCTGCTTCGCGATGTCGTCGGCGAGGCGGGGGCGCGTGGCAGGGCTGTAGAGCGTGGCCCCGAGGGCTACAGCCAGCAGACTCGGGGAGGAGTCCGCGGTGAAGGAGCACGGCTCCCGATGGAAGAGACGCTGTCGCACCTCTGGGGCTATATGCCCGAAATGACGCATGATTTCCCCTGTACTCGTCGGCGCGACCGACGTGATGTGGCCGGTAATAGTACGTAGGGACGGGTGTCAAGGGTTCCCCATGGGCATGAAATTCAGGTAACCCGGCCATGTCAGACACACAGGCCACACACCGTCACCCCCGCGTTGTCCCGTACAGGACCGGGAAGGCAGGATGACCGCATGACGCACGCGATGTTGAAGGGGTCGAACGTCCCGCTCGAAGCCACGGCCGTCCGCGCCGTGCTGCGCTGGACCCCCGGGCAGGGCGTTCCGGACGTCGACGCGTCGGCTCTGCTGCTCGGCGCCGACGGCCGCGTGCGCTCCGACGAGGACTTCGTCTTCTACAACCAGCCGCGCCATCCGTCGGGCAAAGTCTGGCGGCTCGGCAAGAAGCGGGTCGCCCAGGGCCTCTCCGAGGGCCTGACCGACACGGTCCAGACGGATCTGGCAGGCCTGGATCCCGCGGTGGGCCGAGTCCTGCTCGTCGCCTCCGCCGAGAACATCGCCTTCGAGCACGTACGCGGGCTGCGCATCCTGCTGTACGACGCCACAGCGGGCGAGACCGAACCGCTCGCGTATTTCGACATCACCCCGCAGACGGGCGCCGAGACCGCCCTCATCTGCGGCGAGCTCTACCGCCGCGGTGACGTGTGGAAGTTCCGCGCTCTGGGCGAGGGATATCTGAACGGCCTGGAGGGTCTCGCCGGCGACTTCGGCATCTCCGTGGACGAATCGGAGGCGGTGACGGACCCGACGCCCGAGGCCTCGCTTCCGCAGCCGTATCCGCAGCAGGCTCAGCCGCTGCCCGCAGCGGCCACCACTCAGGCTCAGGCTCCGGCACCGCAGCCCTTCCCCGCTCCGGCCCCGCAGCCCGCGTACGGCTACCCTCCCGAGCCCCCGCGCCACCAGCCTGCCCCGCAGCCTTCCTACGGCTATCCACAGCACGCGCCCGCCCATGCGGCGCCGGTTCCGCAGCCCTCGTACGGCTATCCGCAGCCTGTGGCGCCCATGCCGGACCCGAACTTCCGGCTGCCGCCCCAGGGCCCGCAGTTCCTGGCGCGCTGAGCTAGCGGAAGCCGGGCCCGGGGCCGGGTCTCCCCGCCCCCGGGCTTCCACTGAGAACCAGACGAACACCGAACCTGAACCGACGCCCTCACGAGGGGCTGCTAAGCCCCTCCCACCTGCGACTTGTAGCCGCGGCCCCACTGCAGTCCCCAGCCGTACAGCCGGTCGAGCTCGGCCTGGAAGCCGTACACGAACTTCACCTCGCGGCGCACGATCAGCTCGTCCTTGACGTTCTCGAGTGTGAATATCGCGCAGGAGCGGGCCTGCGGATGGCGCTCGTCCAGGTCGATCTCGACCCGTGGCCCGTTGCTGGGATAGAGCGTCACCTTGGCGTGCGTGCGGTCGAAGGCCGGTG
This sequence comes from Streptomyces sp. NPDC056486, assembly GCF_042795295.1. Lineage (NCBI taxonomy): Bacteria > Bacillati > Actinomycetota > Actinomycetes > Kitasatosporales > Streptomycetaceae > Streptomyces > Streptomyces sp. NPDC056486. The sequence goes on along the minus strand of NZ_JBHTSF010000043.1, from coordinate 41,934 downwards.
TCTGGTCGTAGATGTAGGCGAAGAACAGCAGCCGCTTGATCGACTCGCGGTGGTCGAGGTTCACATAGATCGTCTCGCCGGACGGCGAACCGAACCGGTCGTCGCCGCTGAGCTTCACGAACGGCGGGGCGTTCAGGTCCCCGAAGAAGCTGCCGAGCGGCTGTACGACACCCTTGGCGCCGTCCATCGTCTCGTACAGGCAGCCGAGGTCGAGGTCCACGTTGACCACGCCCTGGGTGTGCGCCTGGACCACGTCCGGCTGGAACATCCTGAAAGGGTGTCGCAGCAGGCCACCGCCCTCACGCTTGCCGATGATGTCGGACGTTCGCATCTGCCAGTGCAGGTTGACCCGGAGGTTGCCGGTGGCCGCGCCCTGCTTGTTGAGCGAGACCGTCGGGTGCCGCTTGGTGAGTTCGATGGAGTTCGTCGCGGCGCTGCCCGACTCGAAGTCCATAGAGCGCCCACGGAATAAACCGTCCCAGAAGGACATCGCCGCCCCCAAAAATTGCCGGAGCCCCATGGGCTCGTCACGAATGCCACGGGGCGGCCAGGAGGACTCGTCCTCGATGGCCGCCCCGTTCAGAAGCGTTCCTCACTCATCCCCGGGTCACACGCCGGGAACGAGTCAGACCCGAACTCACACGCCGGACGAGACCTCAGCCTTCTCGTCCGAACCTGAGCCCTTTCCCTCCGCGGCTGCCAGCGCACGGTTGCGGCGCACGGAGGAGAAGAAGGACCAGGCGATCAGGAGGACACCGACGGAGCCGGTGATGACCTCGTGGATCTCGTACTGGATCGTGACGAGCAGGATCACGGCGAGGGCGCCGATCGCGTAGTGCGCGCCGTGCTCCAGGTAGACGTAGTCGTCGAGGGTGCCCTGGCGGACCAGGTAGACGGTGAGCGAACGGACGTACATCGCGCCGATGCCCAGGCCGAGCGCCATCAGGACGATGTCGTTCGTGATCGCGAAGGCGCCGATCACGCCGTCGAAGGAGAACGACGCGTCCAGGACCTCGAGGTAGAGGAACATGAAGAACGCGGCCTTGCCGGCCATGACGACGGCAGGAACCTTCTTGCCGCTCTTCTTGGCCTCTTCCTCCTGCTCGTGCTCGCGCTCCTCCTCTTCCTCGAGCTTGTTCTCGAAGAATCCGGAGAGACCGCCCACCACGAGATACGTGATGAGTCCCGCGATGCCGGAGATGAGCACCGTCTGTGCCTTGTCCACATGCGCGCCACCGTGCTGGTGGGCGTGGGTGGCGAAGGTCATCGAGGAGACCAGGAGCACGACGAGCGCGATGCAGACCGACAGCATGTCGACCTTGCCGAGCTTGGCCAGCGGGCGCTCCAGCCAGCCGAGCCACTTGATGTCACGGTCCTCGAAAATAAAGTCGAGGAAGATCATCAACAGGAACATGCCACCGAACGCGGCGATCGACGGGTGAGCGTCGGTCACCAGCTGCTGGTACTTGTCCTTGTCGTTGAGAGCCAGCCGCACGGCCTCGATCGGACCGATCTTGGCGCTCATGGCCACGATCGCGACGGGGAAGACGAGCCGCATGCCGAAGACGGCGATCAGCACACCGATGGTGAGGAAGATTTTCTGCCAGAAGGCACTCATCTTCTTCAGGATCCCGGCGTTGACCACCGCGTTGTCGAAAGACAGCGAGATCTCGAGGATGGAGAGGATCGCCACGATCCCGAAACCTGTCCACCCCCCGTAGAGCACCGCCGCGACCAGGCCGATCGCGGTAACCGCGAACGACCAGCCGAAGGTTTTCAGAAGCACTGGCTACCCAATCGTGTGTGTACGGGCTCCCGTTTAGCGGTCTCCCCCGCGCCGGTCCCCGGCTTTACGAAACATTGACCCCGAAGTCTAGAGCGATGCCTCGCAGTCCTGACGCGTACCCCTGCCCAACGGCACGGAACTTCCACTCTCCGCCATAACGGTAGACCTCGCCAAAGATCATCGCAGTCTCCGTGGAGGCGTCCTCGGAGAGGTCGTAGCGTGCGAGCTCCTGGTGATCGGCTTGGTTGACCACACGGATGAAGGCGTTACTGACCTGTCCGAAGGTCTGGCCACGATTGTCCGCCTCATGGATCGAGACAGGGAAGACGATCTTGTCGCAGTTGGCGGGAACCTTGGAGAGGTCGATCAGGAGCGACTCGTCGTCCCCGTCACCCTCACCCGTGAGGTTGTCGCCAGTGTGTTCGACAGAGCCGTCCGGGCTCTTGAGGTTGTTGTAGAAGACGAACCACTCGTCGCCGATGACCCGGCCCGAGTTGCACATCAGCGCACTGGCGTCGAGGTCGAAGGGGGCTCCGGTCGTGGAGCGCGCGTCCCAGCCGAGGCCGATCAGGACCTGTGTGAGGTTCGGTGCGGCCTTGGAGAGGGAGACATTGCCTCCCTTGGCGAGCGTGACGCCCATGATGTGGTCCTCCCCGTGGTTCGAGAGCAAGAGTTCCCCGGACTCCCCTGTCGGGAGCAAGAGTTTTGAGCACGTCCGGCGCCGCACTCGTGGTGTGCGGCGCCGGACGACAAGGCGGAGGGTGCTACTCGGCTCAGACGTTGACGCCGAAGTCCTGCGCGATGCCGCGCAGGCCCGAGGCGTACCCCTGGCCGACTGCGCGGAACTTCCACTCCGCTCCGTTGCGGTACAGCTCGCCGAAGACCATCGCCGTCTCCGTCGAGGCGTCCTCGGAGAGGTCGTACCGCGCGATCTCCGCGCCGCCCGCTTGGTTCACGACGCGGATGAACGCGTTGCGGACCTGGCCGAACGACTGCTGGCGGGTCTCGGCGTCATAGATCGAGACCGGGAAGACGATCTTGTCCACGTCGGCCGGAACGGCCGCCAGGTCGACCTTGATCGCCTCGTCGTCGCCCTCGCCCTCACCGGTGGTGTTGTCACCGGTGTGCTCGACGGATCCGTCCGGGCTCTTCAGGTTGTTGAAGAACACGAAGTTGCCGTCGCTGCTGACCTTGCCCTCGGCATTCGTCAGGATGGCGCTGGCGTCGAGGTCGAAGTCCGTACCGGTGGTGGTACGGACGTCCCAGCCCAGGCCGACCAGAACCGCGGTCAGGCCGGGGGCCTCCTTGCTCAGCGATACGTTGCCGCCCTTGCTGAGGCTGACTCCCACAAATCCTCCCAAATTGATGTCCAGGGGCGGGGAGCCCCAGTCATGCTTTGCCGGTCGTGCTCTACCAGTCGTGCTTGCCATCAGATCAACGAGTGGATCCTAGTGACCGGTTCCCGGCCGCCACAGGCTCTGCACCTGAAGAATCACAGGGTGTCACCCCTGAGGAATCACAGGGTGTCAAGCGCCTTGACGTACTCGTTGAGGTCACGGGCGTCCGGCAGGCCGTTGACGACAGTCCAGCGCACCACGCCCTCCTTGTCGATGATGAACGTGCCGCGCACGGCGCAGCCCTTCTCCTCATCGAAGACCCCATAGGCGCGCGACGCCTCACCGTGCGGCCAGAAATCGGAGAGCAGGGGGTACTCAAGACCCTCCTGTTCGGCGAAGACGCGCAGGGTGTGGATGGAGTCGTTCGAGACCGCGAGCAGCTGGGTGTCGTCGTTGACGAACTTCGGCAGTTCATCGCGCAGGGCGCACAGCTCGCCCGTGCACACACCGGTGAAAGCGAACGGGTAGAAGAGCAGGACCACGTTCTTCTCGCCGCGAAAATCCGACAGCTTCACGGTCCGGCCGTGGTTGTCCTTCAGCTCGAAGTCCGGGGCCTTGGTGTCGGTCGCGATTCCAGCGAGCGCCATGAGCTAAGCATCCCTTCGATGGGGCTGTTCGGGTGATGACCACCCTACGCAACGGGCGTTTCGTCCGATCACCCCCCATGGCGGGCACTTCACTCGGCCCACGCGCATGCGTGAGCCCCCACCGGCATGTGTCGGTGGGGGCTCACGGCGATTGGCTCAGTCGACTTCCTGCTGCCTGAGCGGCAGCTTCACCGCTTCTTGGCTGCCGCCTTCGGCGTGACCAGACGGCTGCCCGTCCAGTCCTTGCCCGCGTTGATGGTCCTGGTCTGCGCAAGGCCTGCGGTCTGGGCTGCCTCGTTGATGTCGCTCGGCTCGACGTACCCGTCGCGGCCGGTCTTGGGCGTCATCAGCCAGAGGTCGCCGCCCTCTTCGATCAGCTGGGTGGCGTCTACCAGCGCATCCGTCAGGTCGCCGTCGTCCTCGCGGAACCACAGCACCACGGCGTCAGCAGTGTCGTCGTAGTCCTCATCGACGAGCTCGCTGCCGATCACCCCTTCAATGGCCTCGCGGAGCTCCTGATCGACATCGTCGTCGTAGCCGATCTCCTGGACCACCTGCTCGGGCTGGAAACCCAGCCTCGCGGCAGGGTTGGTCCGCTCCTCCGCGTGGTCCGCGGTCGCGCTCACGGCTTGCCTCCTGATCATGTTTTCGGGAATGCCTTCATCCACGCGCGTGCGCGGGACATTGGCGGTAGTCCACACGGGCGGACCGGATCGCGCAAGTACCCGGCCGTCAAGACCGCTGAAACGGTGACGTTCCCGGCCGTGTCGCCGCAACTCAAGGCCCACCTGCCAGATGCTTCTCCGCTCGCACTTCGCTCGTACGACGCCGATCGGAACTGGGGTCCGAACGGCCTTACGAACCGGCTAGGCGGGATGGGCGTATCGTTGCGATTTGGTCGAGCCTACCCCAGGGCCGCCGGGCGGACGCCTCGGTTACCTCTCAGTAGAGATGACGATTCCGACTACGCGGTACACGATGGGGAACGTCTCACAGCCAGGCAGAACCCAGGCGAAAGCCCCAACAGCGAAGGAACAGCGTGGCTTCCGGATCCGATCGCAACCCGATCATCATTGGCGGCCTGCCGAGTCAGGTCCCGGACTTCGATCCCGAAGAGACCCAGGAGTGGCTCGACTCCCTTGATGCCGCGGTGGACGAACGCGGCCGTGAGCGCGCCCGCTATCTGATGCTCCGACTTATCGAACGCGCGCGCGAAAAGCGCGTGGCAGTGCCCGAGATGCGCAGCACGGACTACATCAACACGATCGCCACCAAGGACGAGCCGTTCTTCCCCGGCAACGAGGAGATCGAGCGCAAGGTCCTGAACGCGACCCGCTGGAACGCCGCCGTGATGGTGTCGCGCGCCCAGCGCCCCGGCATCGGGGTCGGCGGCCACATCGCCACCTTCGCCTCGTCCGCCTCGCTCTACGACGTGGGCTTCAACCACTTCTTCCGCGGCAAGGACGAGGGCGACGGCGGCGACCAGATCTTCTTCCAGGGGCACGCGTCCCCCGGTATCTACGCCCGCGCCTTCCTGCTCGACCGGCTCTCCGAGCAGCAGCTCGACGCGTTCCGCCAGGAGAAGTCGAAGGCCCCGAACGGGCTCTCGTCCTACCCGCACCCGCGCCTGATGCCGGACTTCTGGGAGTTCCCGACCGTCTCGATGGGCCTCGGCCCGCTCGGCGCGATCTTCCAGGCGCGGATGAACCGCTACATGGAGGCGCGCGGCATCGCCGACACCTCCAAGTCCCATGTCTGGGCCTACCTCGGCGACGGCGAGATGGACGAGCCCGAGTCGCTCGGCCAGCTCTCCATCGCCGCCCGCGAGGGCCTGGACAACCTGACCTTCGTCGTCAACTGCAACCTCCAGCGCCTCGACGGCCCGGTGCGTGGCAACGGCAAGATCATCCAGGAGCTCGAGTCGCAGTTCCGTGGCGCCGGCTGGAACGTCATCAAGCTGGTCTGGGACCGCAGTTGGGACCCGCTGCTCGCCCAGGACCGCGACGGCGTCCTGGTCAACCGGCTCAACACCACACCCGACGGCCAGTTCCAGACGTACGCGACCGAGACCGGCTCGTACATCCGTGAGCACTTCTTCGGCGACGACCACCGCCTGCGCTCCATGGTCGACGGAATGACCGACGAGCAGATCCTGCACCTGGGCCGCGGCGGCCACGACCACAAGAAGGTCTACGCGGCGTACGCGGCCGCCAAGGCCCACAAGGGCCAGCCGACCGTGATCCTGGCGCAGACGGTCAAGGGCTGGACGCTCGGCCCGAACTTCGAGGGCCGCAACGCCACGCACCAGATGAAGAAGCTGACGGCCGACGACCTCAAGGGCTTCCGCGACCGCCTGCACATCCCGATCACGGACAAGGAGCTGGAGGGCGGCGCCCCGCCGTACTACCACCCGGGCCGTGACTCGGAAGAGATCCAGTACATGCACGACCGCCGCCAGGGCCTCGGCGGCTACGTCCCGACCCGCGTGGTCCGCTCGAAGCCCCTCCAGCTTCCCGAGGACAAGACGTACGCGACCGCGAAGAAGGGTTCAGGTCAGCAGTCGATCGCCACCACCATGGCGTTCGTCCGCATCCTGAAGGACCTCATGCGGGACAAGGAGATCGGCAAGCGCTTCGTGCTGATCGCCCCCGACGAGTACCGCACCTTCGGCATGGATGCCTTCTTCCCGAGCGCGAAGATCTACAACCCGCTCGGCCAGCAGTACGAATCCGTTGACCGTGAACTGCTCCTCGCCTACAAGGAGTCCCCGACCGGCCAGATGCTGCACGACGGCATCTCGGAAGCCGGCTGTACGGCCTCGCTGATCGCCGCGGGCTCGGCCTACGCCACCCACGGCGAACCGCTGATCCCCGTGTACGTCTTCTACTCGATGTTCGGTTTCCAGCGCACCGGCGACCAGTTCTGGCAGATGGCCGACCAGCTGGCCCGCGGCTTCGTGCTCGGCGCCACCGCGGGCCGCACGACGCTGACCGGCGAGGGCCTCCAGCACGCGGACGGCCACTCGCAGCTGCTCGCCTCGACCAACCCGGGCTGTGTCGCCTACGACCCGGCTTTCGGCTACGAGATCGCGCACATCGTCAAGGACGGCCTGCGCCGGATGTACGGCCCCGACAGCGAGGACGTCTTCTACTACCTCACCGTCTACAACGAGCCCATCCAGCACCCGGCCGAGCCCGACGATGTGGACGTCGAGGGCATCCTCAAGGGCATCCACCGCTTCAAGGCGGGCGAGCAGGGCGCCATCCCGGCGCAGATCCTCGCCTCCGGTGTCGCGGTCCCGTGGGCGGTCGAGGCCCAGCAGATCCTCGCTTCGGAGTGGAACGTCAAGGCGGACGTCTGGTCGGCGACCTCCTGGAACGAACTGCGCCGCGAGGCGGTCGACGTGGAGCGCCACAACCTCCTGCACCCCGAGGAGGAGCAGCGCACCCCGTACGTGACGCAGAAGCTGTCCGGCGCCGACGGCCCGTTCGTGGCCGTCTCCGACTGGATGCGGAGCGTCCCGGACCAGATCTCCCGCTGGGTCCCCGGCACGTACCAGTCCCTGGGCGCCGATGGCTTCGGCTTCGCTGACACCCGCGGTGCGGCCCGCCGCTTCTTCCACATCGACGCGCAGTCGATCGTGGTCGGCGTGCTGACCGAGCTGGCCCGCGAGGGCAAGGTCGACCGCTCCGTGCTGAAGCAGGCCATCGACCGCTATCAGCTGCTCGACGTCATGGCGGCCGACCCGGGCGCTGCGGGCGGCGACGCCTAGGCCGTCAGACCGTGGCCACGTAGGTCGTCCGGAGGGCGGTGGGGCGTTGGTTCCCGCCGCCCTCCGGCGTTTCCCGCGACGCACGCAGGGAGTCAGTTCGCCCAGAACCTGGAGTCAGTTCTCCCAGACCTTGAACGCCCGTACGCGGTAGGGCGATTCGGGGAGCCAGGTGCCACCTCCTGGATAGGTGTCGAACTCCGCGGTCTCGGCGCATTCCGCGGACTGATACGTGGTGACCGGTCGGCCCGTGCGGTTGGCGAGAGCTTGAGCGCTGCCCCCCTCCGGCAGCGCTACACAACTCTCGATGTCGATCTCGGACAGCTCGTACGTCCGTCGCGCCCCTTTGAACTCCGCCTTTCCCCATAGACAGAGCTCCCCCGGCCCGCAACTGGCGAGCCTGGGTGGCTCGGCGGCCCCCGCATGCCGCGCCGGTGTCGCGAAATCGGCCTGCGTGGACGGTGTCGCTGCTCCGGCCTGTACGGGCGTCAGGATCACTGTGGCGAGTGCGGCCGCGGCGAAGGTCGTGGGCATGGTCGTGCGCATCTGCTTCAACTCCCGTGTCGTGTCGATCACTTGCCAGAACTGTGACCCACTCGCCAACTCCGTCGGAAGGGGTACGGATGTGCGTCACCCAGATAGGCGAAAGCCCCCCAGTTGGACCCTGAGGGGCTTTCCCTGATGCGTGATCGCCGGGCAGATGCTTGCCCGACAGATGCGTCCGGCCAGATGCCTCCGGCCAAATATGTCGGGCTAGATGTGTCCGACTCCGGCCCCCGCCTCGGCGTTGGCACCTCGCTTGGTCAACATGGCGACCAGCGCCGCGAGGACCGCGACACCACCGGCGACGGTGAAGGCCAGCCCCATGCCCGACACGAACGTGTCGTGCGCGACTGAGGTGATCGCCTCGGCGACCGGCTCCGGCGCCTTCGGCGGAACCGGGGCTCCGCCCATCTCGATGACGGAGGACGCCTGGTCCTGCTGGTCCGGCGTCAGGGGCGGAAGCTTGGCATCCGTCCAGTTCGCGGGAAGGTCGCTGTCGACCCGGGCCGCCATCAGCGCGCCGAGCACCGCCGTGCCGAGAGCGCCGCCGACCTGCATGCCCGCCTGCTGGAGACCGCCTGCCACGCCGGACAGCTCCAACGGGGCGTTGCCGACGATGACCTCGGTGGCGCCCACCATCACGGGCGCGAGGCCAAGGCCGAGCATGCCGAGCCAGAGCGACATCGGCAGCGTCGCGGTGTCCGTGGTCATCGTGGACATGCCGAACATCGCGATGGCGGTGGCGACCATGCCTCCGACCAGCGGGACGCGCGGGCCGAACTTGGTGATGAGCGCACCGGCGATCGGCGACGAGACGATCATCATGGCCGTCAGCGGCAGGAGGTGCAGGCCGCTGTCGACCGGACTCATGCCGTGCACGTTCTGCAGATAGAACGTGACGAAGAACAGCCCGCCCATGAAGGCGAAGGCCATGAGGACCATCAGGACCACACCGGCGGACAGCGGGACGGACTTGAACATGCCCAGCGGGATGAGCGGTTCCTTGACCTTCGTCTCCCAGAAGGCGAAGAGCGCGAAGAGAATCACCGCGCCCGCGAGCAGGAGCAGTGTCTTGGACCCGCCCCAGCCCCACTCCGAGCCCTTGATGAGGGCGAGGATCAGCGCGAACATGCCGCCCGACAGGAGGACGATGCCGGGGATGTCGAAGGACTTCGGCGCGTTCTCCGCCCGGTGGTCCTTGAGGATCACCAGGCCGAGGACGAGAGCGATGACGCCGACGGGCACGTTGATGAAGAACACCGACTGCCAGCTGACGTGCTCGACAAGCAGGCCGCCGACGATGGGGCCGCCCGCGGTCGAGGCACCGATGACCATGCCCCAGATACCGATCGCCATGTTCAGCTTCTCGGCGGGGAAGGTGGCGCGCAGCAGGCCGAGCGCGGCCGGCATCAGCAGGGCTCCGAAAAGGCCCTGGAGCACGCGGAAGCCGACGACCAGGCCGACGCTGCTGGAGAACCCGATCGCGCCGGAGGCCACGGCGAAGCCCGCCACGCCTATCAGGAAGGTCTGTCGGTGGCCGAACCGGTCACCGAGCTTGCCCGCGGTGATCAGTGCGACGGCGAGCGCGAGAAGGTAGCCGTTGGTGATCCACTGGACCCCGGCCATCGTGGTGCCGAGGTCTTTCGCGATGGCCGGGTTGGCGATCGCCACGATGGTGCCGTCCAGGGCGACCATCATCACGCCGATCGCGACGGAGAAGAGCGTCAGCCAAGGGTGGCCGCGGAGCCCCTTGGCCGGGGTCGGAGCGGACGAAGGCTCCGGCGCCTTTTCCGCCTTGTCGACGGTGATCTGACTAGTCATGCGTTCGAGGCTAGTGTCAGTCGCTGACAGTTGACAAACCATTTCACAAGTCGGTAGCTGTCACATAGCTCACAGGTATGGTGAGCTGGTCAAAGCGGCGGAAAGAGGGCCATGACGTGAAGACCGGGCAGCGAGCGGCGGACCCCGCGAAACCGCAGGCCGAGGACTTCGGAGGCGTCTTGGACGAGCCCTCCCGGCCCGGACTGCGCGAGCGGAAGAAGCGGCGCACCCGCGAAGAGCTCCTGCGCGCGGCGCTCGAGCTCTTCACGACGAAGGGGTACGAGGAGACGACGGTCGACGAGATCGCCGAAGCCGTCGACGTCTCTCAGCGCACGTTCTTCCGGTACTTCACCAACAAGCAGGAGACCGCCTTCGCCGTACAGGAGATGGTGGAGCAGCGCTTCGTGGAGGCGCTGCGCGAACGCCCCGCCGACGAAGCGCCGTTCGTGGCTCTGCGCGGGGCCGTGATCGGCACCTGGGACGCGATGGGCCGGTCCATCGAGGAGGTCGTCCCGGTCGAACTCCACATGCGGACCTACCAGATGATCGAGTCCACCCCTTCCTTGCTCGCCGCTCATCTGCGCCGCTCCATAGAGATGGAGGAAGAGATCGCGCGCGTGATCGCCGAGCGTGAGGGGCTCGACCTGGAGACGGATCCGCGACCGCGCGTGGTGGTGGCCGCCTTCAACGGAGTCATGCGCGTGACCGGACGGCTGTGGGGCGCGGGCGAGGACTCCAGCGTGGAGTCGATCCGCACGATCACCGAGACCTACCTCGACCAACTGGGGCCCGCGTTGGCGGAAAACTGGCGCAAAGAGTAGCGACGCACACACTCCGCGTCAGGTCACGGCGCGGGTCGGCGCATCGAACAAATCAATACATTGAGTGACTGGTTGACGCGCCACCAGTAAGAGTGCGCCGGGTGCGCTGCGCGCACTTGGAGTCTACGGAGCGTGACGAAAGCGCCCAAAGTGCGCCCGCTATGCCTCAATTACCCCATGCGAAACGTGATCTGCCTCACCCGGTGCACGGTAGGCATCACGACTCTCCTAGGGTGGTCCGTAGTGACTTCCTTCGACTCCTCCCCTCAACTCAGCGCCTGGCGCGCACTGCTCGCCCTCGCCGTCGTGTTCGTCATGCTCGCGACCACTGGCTGGACTGCGGTACGCCACCACAAGGACGCCGCATCGCCGCTCGCGGCCTCGCTCTCCGCCTGGGAAAGCGGGCACATCAACGGACGGGCCCTGCCCGACCCCGGTGCCCCGGCCGGCAGGCTCGCCCACTTCTTCGCCTCGCTCGACGTGCGACAGCGCGCCCTTCTCGCCACCCGCTACCCCCTTGCGGTCGGCAACATGAACGGTGCCCCCGTAGAGCTGCGATATCGCGCGAACCACAACGCCCTGGACGAAGCGCGCAAGACCGAGCGACGGCGTATGCACGACAACCGGCTCTCCCCTCTCGGGCAGCAGGAGGCGGAGCGCAGGATGAAGCGCTTCGACGTGATGATGCACCCGGGTCGGCAGGTCCTGTCCTTCGATCCCATGGGGTCGGGGCGTATAGCCGAGGTCTTCGGAGACCTCGACCGGGCTTCCCGGGTGTCGGTCGTGGTGCCCGGGGTGGACACGAACCTGCTGACCTTCGAGCGGACGAACCGTAAGTACTCGGCGCCTGTCGGCATGGCCCAGTCTCTGTACCGCGCGGAGCGCTCGGCGAGCCCACGCGCGCGTACCGCCGTGATCGCCTGGGCCGACTACACCGCGCCCATCGGCCTCGGTGTGGACGCCGCCACGTCCATGCGCGCGGACGACGGGGCGATCCGGCTCAACTCTTTGGTGCGCGGGCTGCCGGGGCATTCGCCCGTCGCGCTGTACTGCCACAGCTACGGCTCGGTGGTGTGTGGGGTGGCCGCGCGAAAGCTGCCCTCCCGCGTCTCCGACATCGCGGTCGCGGGCAGCCCCGGCATGCGGGCGGACACGGCGGCTCAGCTGGGCACCGGTGCCCGGGTCTGGGCCACCAGGGACGGCGACGACTGGATCCAGGATGTGCCAAACATGGAGGTCGGCGGGCTCGGCCACGGGGCCGATCCCACCTCTCGGGACTTCGGCGCGCGCGTGCTGTCCGCACGGGGCGCGATCGGCCACACCGGCTATTTCGAGCCGGGCACGGAGAGCCTCAGGAACTTCGCCGACATCGGCACCGGTTCGTACCGTGCAGTGCGGTGTGCGAGCGGGGATGACGCGTGCCGGAAGGAATTTTCCGGCACGACAGCGGCCTGACGCGCGTAGAAATCGACGAAACAGCGGCACGCCGCAGGAGGGACGGAGGCGCGCGTGCCGCCTACGATGAGCCGCATGGGTGATGTACTGGCCGGATTTCACGCCGCCTGGGAGTTCGAGTCCGACTCCGTGCTCATCCGCTTCGAACGGGGGATCCGCACGCCGAAGCTCCTTCAGGCACTCGGTGAACGCCGCATCCCCCACGAGGCGATCGCAGCGGTGACGCTTACTCCTGGCAAGCGCGGGACGGTCGTCCTGCACGCCGTGCCCAGACCGGGCGCGGATCCGCTGATGGAGGCTGCCGGGGGCCAGCTCAAGGACGGCTGCGACCCGTATCGACTTGTGCTGCCCGCCGAGCGGGAGACGCTCGCCGAGTACTACGCGGACGAGCTGCGTGCTCAGATCACCCAGGACGACTGCGGGCCTCCGGACCGTTACCTGGTGGCCCCGCCGGAGACTCCGCTGCAGTTCAAGGCGTACGACGGGAAGGCGTCCTTCGACGGCAAGTCGGTGGCCTTCCGGTGGTTCTGGACGGGGGCCTCGTCCGCGAAGTGGAAAGCCGGCGACCAGAGTTTCCTGGTCACGGACCTGAGCGGCGTCGAGTGGCGCTCTCCCGAGGTCTTCGAGGGCCATCTGCGGCTGCTGCGCCGTGAGACGCCGCTCGCCCAGCCCGCGCAGGCGGACCAGGACCCCGCGGCCGTCGTCTTCGGTCTCGGGTACGGCCCGGTGCACGAGTCGCTGCCCTTCGCGGCGTCGGTGCTCGCCGCGGTGCGGGCGTCGGGACCGGCCCTGACGCCCGGCACGGTCCCCAGCGCCGCCCCGGTGACTCGTCGCGACCCCGCGGACATCGCGGAACGCATCCGGCACCTCGGCGAGCTGCACCAAGCCGGTCTGCTCACGGACGAGGAATTCACCACGAAGAAGGCTGAGCTCCTGGCGGAGATGTGACCCGGTGGGATGGGACCTGTGACCCGCCGGGGTGGGAGAGCAGCGGCTTCGTGCCTACTCTGATCAGGCCATGAGCAGCGCATCGACACCACCTGACCAGGGCCCCCGCGCACCGGCCACCGAGCCGGACGGGCGAGGGACCTCGTCTCGGCGTGCGGCCGCGGGCGTCCGTGAAGGGCTCGGCAGGGCAGGAGCCTTTCTCTCGAAGCCCGCCGGGCGGACCGAGCCACTCCTCGCCCGGGCTCCCAGCCGCTGGGTGCGGCTGCTGCCCTTGATCACCGCGCTGGCCTTCGTCGCGGCACTCATCCCGGTCACCACCCAGGTACTGACGAACGACTACGGGGTGAGCGGCGGCCTGGCGGGCGCCTTGGGCGTCGCGCAGGCCGCACCGCTGCTCCTTGCGGTCAGCCGCCCGTTGGCCGCCTGGTGCATCATGATCGTCGCGGACGTCCTCGGGGCGATCGTGACGCTGTCCATGGGCGACGACCGTCCCGCGCCTTGGACAGCCATGATCATCGTGGGGTACGTGGCCGTGTGCCTGCTGCTGTCCCTGCGCGAGAGCCGACGCACTCTTCTGGGCATCTGGCTGGTCACCGTCGTCGTGAGCCTCGTCCTCGGTGCGTTCCGCGACGACGGCAGCCAGGACACCAGCGTGCTGCTGATCGTCCTGAGCGGTGTCGCGCTGCTGCTCGGCGCGCTGCTGCGCGAGCGTGGCGACGCGCAGCGCAGACTCGTCGAGCAGGAGACCATCAGCGAGGCCGAGCGCGCCCAGCGCACCCTCCTCGAGGAACGGGCCCGCATCGCGCGAGAGTTGCACGATGTCGTCGCCCACCACATGTCGGTGATCACGGTGCAGGCCGACTCCGCGCCCTACCGCATCGACGGCCTTCCGGACGCTGTGCGCGAGGAGTTCGGGAGCATCGCGGCCAGCGCCCGTGAATCCCTCACCGAGATGCGACGGCTGCTCGCGGTGCTGCGCAGCGAGGACACACCGGGCGAACGTGCCCCGCAGCCCGGACTCAGCAGGCTGCCGCATCTGGTGGAGGCGACGGTGCGCGCCGGCATACCCATCGATCTGTCACGCCCTGAACTGTCGGTGCTCACACAGCTGGCCGACGTCACACCGGCCGTCGACCTGTCCGCGTACCGCATCGTCCAGGAAGCCCTGTCGAACGTGATGCGGCATGCGCCGGGAGCGCGCACCACCATCACCGTGACCCTGGACGAGGAACATCTGCTGATCCTCGTCGTCAACGGCCCGCCCACCGAAACACCCGACTCGCTGGAGCACAGCGGCACAGGTCACGGACTCGTCGGCATGCGCGAACGCGTACGGTTGGTCGGCGGCACGGTCGACGCCGGGCCGCTGCCCGACGGCGGCTTCCGTGTGGCGGCCCAACTCCCCCTCCTCATGAAGGAATCCGGCACCGCATGACCATCCGCGTGATCATCGTCGATGACCAGAACATGGTGCGGGCCGGCTTCGCCGCACTCCTTGCGGCCCAGAGCGACATCGACGTCGTGGGCGAGGCGCCGAACGGCAAGGAGGGTGTGGACGTCAGCCGCAAGACCCACCCCGATGTCGTCCTGATGGACGTCCGGATGCCGGAGATGGACGGACTCGCCGCCGCCCGCGCCCTGTTGGACCCGCCTCCAGGCGTGGTGCACGTGCCGAAGGTGCTGATGCTCACCACCTTCGACGTGGACGACTATGTGTACGAGGCGCTGCGCGCGGGAGCCTCGGGCTTTCTCCTGAAGGACGCCCCGCCCGCCGATCTGATCTCGGCGGTACGTGTGGTGGCGGCGGGCGAGGCGCTGCTCGCTCCGTCGGTGACCCGTCGTCTGATCACGGACTTCGTCAAACAGCGGCCGCGCAATGACCAGTCGCTGCGGCTGAACGGCCTGACACCGCGTGAGACCGAGGTACTGGCGCTGATCGCGCGCGGTCTGTCCAACCAGGAGATCGCCGAACACCTTGTCCTCGCCGAGCAGACGGTGAAGACCCATATCGGCAAGGTCCTCTCCAAGCTTGACCTGCGAGACCGCGCGCAAGCCGTGATCTTCGCCTACGAGTCGGGGCTGATCACACCCGGAGAGCAGTGAATCGGACCTGATCACGCCCGGGCAGCAGTGGAACCCCCACCCTCATACCGCGGTATGAGCTGTACATACCCCGGTATGACCTGCGAGTTGGCTCTCCAGTGTGAGGTGCTGCCGGGCACCGTCTCCCTACTTTCCTCTCGTCACGCCAGAGCGTGCCACGAGACGGGGAGGGATACGGGCCATGCGCCTTCGTTCTTGGAAAGCCCGCGGGAGCTGGAAATCCCGCGGCAGGCGGACGCTGATCGCAGCGGCACTCACGACGACGATCGCAGCCGGCACGACCGGCTGGGCCGTCGGCAATGAGCAGCAGCCGGTCACGGGCCCCCCGCCGGGCACACAGGCATGGCGCGCGGACCGTTCGTGGGGGGGTCGGCTGCCGGATCCCGCGGCCACGGCCCCCGCCCGAGTCGCCGCGTTCTTCGGCTCGCTGAGCGAGGCGCAGCAGCACAGGCTGGCCACGCGGCACCCCTCGGTCGTCGGCAATCTGGACGGCGCCCCGATCTCTCTGCGGTATGAGGCCAACTCCCTTTCCCTGAAAGCCCAACGCACCCGCGAGCAGCACCGCGAGAGCGACCCGAGCCTCACCTCGCAGGACCACGCGCAGGCCCGGTCCCTGGCCGCGCGTTACGGAGAACTCCTCAGCCCAGGTCGACAGATACTCGCCTTCGACCCGCGTGGCCGAGGTCAAGTCGCCCAGGTTTACGGGGACTTGGCGAGCGCCAAGCATGTATCCGTCGTCGTGCCGGGCTCCGACATGGATATGAGCACCTTCGACCGCTCGAAGGACGAGTACGGCACACCGGCCGGGATGGCGCGCTCCCTGCACGCCGCCGCGGGCGACGGCACGGCCGTGATCGCCTGGGTCGGGTACACCACTCCGGTCGGCCTGGGCCCCGACGCCGCGACGGGACGCCTCGCGGAGGCCGGCGCTCCCCGGCTCGCGCGGTTCGTGCAGGGCCTGTCGGCATCCGGTACGCCACGCCCCGCCGTGTTCTGCCACAGCTACGGCTCGGTGGTGTGCGGCCTGGCGGCTCCACAGCTGACGGCGTCCGACCTGGTGGTGCTCGGCTCCCCCGGCATGCGTGCGGACAGCGTGGCCGATCTGCACACCTCCGCCCGCGTCTGGGCCGCCAAGGACGACAGCGACTGGATCGGTGACGTGCCGAACGTCGAGCTGTTCGGCCTCGGCCACGGCGAGGACCCGGCCGACCCGGGATTCGGCGCCCGACGTGTTCCCGCGGAGCGAGCCGAGGGCCACACCGGCTACTTCGCCCCCGGGACGGATTCCCTCCAGGCCTTCGCCGCCATCGCTGCGCCGACC
The DNA here is from genome assembly GCF_042795295.1 of Streptomyces sp. NPDC056486. NCBI lineage: Bacteria > Bacillati > Actinomycetota > Actinomycetes > Kitasatosporales > Streptomycetaceae > Streptomyces > Streptomyces sp. NPDC056486. The sequence continues at coordinate 25,383 of NZ_JBHTSF010000043.1, read as the reverse complement.
ACTGCCCCCATCAGCACATCGGACCACAGCACCGGCACCGGCATCCGCACCGGCGGAAGCGCATCTGCCGCCGACGCCCGCCTCATCGGAGAGCGGCCATGAACCTCACCCCGCCGACCACCCTGCACAAGCTGCGCAGGACCGCGTCGGCGATCGACGCCAAGACACCCGCACATCGTGACCGCGCCATAGACGGGCTGCGTGCGCTCGCCCTGCTCGCCGTGCCGACCGGGCACTGGCTGCTCGGCGGATTCACCCTCGATGCGGGCGGCGCGCTGCACAACGCAAGCCCGCTGGCTTCGTTCGGATTCTTCGCGCCGCTCAGCTGGGTGCTGCAGATGCTCGGGATCTTCTTCCTGGTCGGCGGCTATGCCTCCGTCCTGTCGTATCGCCGGGCGGCGGCGCGCGGCGAGTCGACAAGACGCTGGCTTCGCGGGCGGGTGGCACGTCTGGGGCGCCCGGTCCTCGGGGTGACGGCCGTCTGGGCCGCTCTGATCCCGGTGCTTTACGTGATGGGAGTGCCGGGAACGACCCTGCGCACAGGGTCCACGCTGGTGATACAGCCGCTGTGGTTCGTCGGGATCTATGCGGTCATCACAGCGCTCACCCCATGGTGCATCAGGGCAGCAGAGCGGTTCGGCGCCTGGGCCGCGGCTCCCCTGCTCGGCTCGGTGGCCGTCGTCGACTTCCTGCGCTACGGCTCCTTCGGGGACGCCATGCCGTCCTGGCTGAGCCTGCTGAATCTGCTGCCCGGCTGGATGTTCGCCTATCAACTGGGCGTCAGCTGGGGCGAGAAGAAGCTGGGCAGGCGCGGTGCGTGGCTGCTGTTCGTCGGAGGGACCGCCCTCTTCGCCGCTCTGCTGCTCGTCTTCCACTATCCGGCGTCGATGGTCGGCGTCCCGGGTGAGGCCCGGACGAATTCACATCCCCCGTCGCTGCTGGTTCTGGCACTGGCAGCCGCGCAGAGCGGTGCGGCGATCCTGTTGCGCGAGCGCATCGGCAAGCTGCTGCGCAGGCCCGCCCTGTGGGCGCCGGTCGTCGTGATCAACCTGTCGGCGATGACGATCCTGTGCTGGCATCAGACGGCGATGCTCGCAGCGGCCGTGCCCGGCTCGTTCCTCGGCGGCACGGTGCCAGGTTTGACGGCGGGTCCGGACACCTGGGGCTGGATAGCGGCCCGGGTCGCCTGGCTTCCGGTCTTCGGAGCGCTCCTGCTGCTCATAGGCCGCTATGCCCGCGGCTTCGAGGCACCGTGGGAGCGCGCCACGCATGCGCGCCGGGCACTCGCCGGGCTCCTGGCGGCCGGGTTCGCGGTCTTCGCACTGGGCCTGGCGTGAACAGCTGGACCATGCGGCGGGACCCCGCAGCCCTGCCCGAAGGGACCTGCTCGAAGGGGCCTGCTCGACAGGAGCCTCGCCGGGTGGGGGCCGCTGTGACACGGGCCCCACCCGGCGGAGCAGCCGGCGGCTCGTTACTCGCGGCCCGCCGAAGTCGAGGTCATGTCGGCGTAGCGATCGCCTTCGACCTGGGCGGCGATGAAGTTCAGCTGGGCGAGTTCGGAGGAGCTGAGTTCGAGGCGGGTGGCCCCGGTGTTCTCCTCGACGCGGGTGCGCTTGCGGGTGCCGGGGATCGGGACGACCGCAAGGCCGTGGGCCTGGGCCTGCTGTTGAACCCAGGCGAGGGCGACCTGGCCGAGGCTCGCGCCGTGGGCGGCGGCGACGGTGCGGACGGGTTCGAGGAGGGCCGCGTTGGTGGCGGCGTTGTCGCCCGTGAAGCGGGGCTGCTGGCGCCGGAAGTCGTCCTCGCCGAGTTCCTTTTCGGCGCTGACGAAGGAGCCAGTGAGGAAGCCGCGGCCGAGCGGAGAGTAGGGGACGAGGGCGACGCCGAGTTCGGCGGCGACGGGAACCACGCCCTGCTCGATGTCACGGCTGAAGAGCGACCACTCCGACTGGAGGGCGGCGATGGGATGGACGGCGTGGGCGGCACGGAGTTCGGGTCCTGTGACCTCGCTGAGGCCCAGGTGCTTGACCTTGCCCGCGGCGACCAGCTCGGCCATCACGCCGACCGTCTCCTCGATCGGCACCTTCGGGTCGCGGCGGTGCATGTAGTAGAGGTCGATGACGTCCACGCCGAGGCGCTGGAGGCTGGCGTCGACGCAGGCGCGGATGTACGCGGGGTCGTTGTTGATGATCCGCTTGGTCGAGTCGTTCGGGTCGATGGCCAGGGCGAACTTGGTGGCGATGACCACCTCGTCGCGGTGTGCCCTGACGAAGGGAGAGAGGAACTTCTCGTTCTCACCGGAGGCGTAGGCGTCGGCGGTGTCGTAGAGGGTGACGCCCAGTTCGAGGGCTCGCTCCAGGGTCGCTCGGGCCTCCTGCGCGTCGGTGGGGCCGTAGGCGAAGCTCATGCCCATACAGCCGAGTCCCTGGACGCCGACTTCGGGGCCACTTGTCCCGAGCCGCACCTTCGCGATGGGGTCGGGAGTCCTGCCCGCGGTGCCGGTCGCCCCGGTCGTCTCGGTCGTCTCGGGCTTCGCAGCCGTCTCGGGTGTCGCGGGCCTATCGGGCGTCTCTGCGGTCATCAGTCTCAGAGCCTCTCCGACGCCGGGCGGGCGTCAGCGTAAAAGTTGATCTTGTAGTCGAGTACGGAGAGCGTGTCCTGGAGCTCCGTGATGCGGGTGCGGACGTCACGGCGGGTCTGCTCGAGGAGTTCGTGGCGCTCGGTGAAGGTGTGCTCGCCCTCGCGCACCAGCTCGGCGTAGCGGACCATGTCCGCCACCGGCATGCCGGTCAGGCGGAGTTTGCCGACGAAGGTGAGCCAGTCCAGATCGCGGTTGCGGTAGCGGCGCTGGCCCGTGTGGGAGCGGTCTATGTGGGGCATCAGGCCGATTCGCTCGTACCAGCGCAGGGTGTGCGCGGTCAGGCCGATGAAGGCGACGACTTCGCTGATCGTGTAGTGGTCCCGGCCGTTCGTGCGGGGGTGCGTGGTGGGTGCCGAGGCGCAGGCGTCCGCCTTGGTCGCGGTGCCGCCGGCGCCGTCGGTGCTCTCGGCGGTGCCGGGGGTCGCTTCGGTCACGCCCTGCTCGGGGCGCGGTGTGCGGGTGGTCTCGGTCTCCATCACCGTCATGCCCCCACGCTAAAACCTTGGAGTGCGCTCTAGGCAAGCAGAACCGGGGGAAATGCGGGAGGAAATATGCGACGGAATCAAACCATCGGAAAATTGGAGGACACCGCTTCGGGTGGTGACTACGGTGTCGATCATGAGTGTTGTGCGCCGCGCTACGCCGGATGATGCCGAGGAACTGATCAGGCTGCGCCAGGTGATGATCGACTCGGTGTTCGGCACCGGTTCGGCCAGCGCTTCCGCCCACGGGTCCGACACCGGATGGCAGGTTGAGTCCCTTGCCGTCGTGCGGGACAAACTGGCCGATGCGAAGGGCGACTTCGCCGCCTTCGTCATCGACAGGACCGATCACCCCGGGAAGCTGGCGGCGCTGGTGGTGGGGACGCTGGAGTACCGCATCGGGCGTGCGGGCAATCCGCGGGGCATCATCGGCCATGTGTTCAGCGTCGCCACCGACCCGGATCAGCGGCGGCGTGGGCATGCACGGGCCTGCATGGAGGTGCTCCTCGACTGGTTCCGGGAGCGTGGTGCGGGAAGTGTCGATCTCAATGCGTCGGCCGACGCGGAGCCGTTGTACGCCTCGCTCGGCTTCGTGCGCAAGCCCGACCCCTCGATGCGGTTGAAGCTGTAGGGCGCATAGGCTCGTACACATGCAGAGCCTGGCGTTGATCGAGAACTGGCCGGTCCCCACCGCTGCCGCCGCCGTCGTTCGCGCGGACGGCACGGTCGTCGGGGCGCACGGACCCACCGGGCACCGTTTCGCCCTCGCTTCGGTCACCAAACCGCTGGCGGCGTACGCGGTCCTCGTGGCGTACGAGGAGGGGGCCATCGAGCTCGATGAGCCCGCGGGACCCGAGGGGTCGACCGTGCGGCATCTCCTTGCGCACACCAGTGGTCTTGCGTTCGACGAGCATCGCGTGATGGCGCCTGCCGGGACGCGGCGGCTCTACTCGAACGCGGGGTTCGAGGTTCTCGGGGATCATGTCGCCAAGGCGACGGACATTCCCTTCGGGGAGTATCTGCGGCAGGCCGTGCTCGAGCCGTTGGGGATGGACGCCACCTCGCTCGACGGGGACGCGTCGCCCGCCAAGGACGGGGTGTCCACCGTTGATGACCTGGTGAAGTTCGCCGCCGAGGTGCAGGGGCCGCGGCTGCTCGATCCGCGGACGGTGGCCGAGGCCATGTCGGTGGCGTATCCGGGGCTGAAGGGTGTGCTTCCCGGATACGGGCATCAGAGCCCCAACGACTGGGGGCTCGGGTTCGAGATTCGGGACTCCAAGTCGCCGCACTGGACGGGGAGTTCGTCCTCGCCCCGGACGTTCGGGCACTTCGGTCAGGCCGGCACGTTCCTCTGGGTCGATCCCGATGCGGGGGCGGCGTGTGTCGCTCTGGCGGATCGGCCGTTCGGGCCGTGGGCCGCTGAGGCGTGGCCTCCGTTCACCGACGCGGTGCTTGCCGAGCTCTGAGGGGCGCTTGCGCTGTGCGGGCCCGGGCTTGAGGGGTCCGCTCTCGAACCAGGGGTCCGCTCTTGAGCTGTTGCCCCGCACCGCCGTTGCCGCAAGGAGCGTTTTCGCGGCCCGGCGAGAGTGGGGGTGCTGCCGCGTCAGCCCCCCGCCATCTCCCACACCAGCAGCTCCGCCCCGGCCGTGGCCGCGGCCACCGCCTCCAAGTTCTTCGCCTCCGTGATCCGGGCCGCGTCCCCGGGCCGCAGCTCCTCACCGCCCAGGCGCACTTCACCCCGCACCACGTGGACGTACGCCAAGGGTGCGTCCGGGATCGCGGTGCGCTCGTTCGCGCCGAGCCGTCGGACGTGGAGGAGCGCTCCTGCCGCGGGGACCGCGTAGGGGGTGGAGTCCGCGATGCCGTGGACCACCTCGTAGGCCGGGTCGCCGCCGGGCGTCAGGGGAGAGAGCCACATCTGGACGAAGACCAAGGGGGTCTCGGCGTCGTTGCGTTCCACATGGCGGACGCCGCCCGCCGCGCTCAGGTGCTGGACGTCCCCGGCGCGCACGACCGACGCGTGCCCGGTCGAGTCGCGGTGGGTCAGTTCGCCCTCCGCCACCCAGGTCACGATCTCGGTGTGGCTGTGCGGGTGTTCGTCGAAGCCCGCGCCGGGTGCAAGACGCTCTTCGTTGCAGGCCAGGATGGCGCCGAAACGCAGGTTGTCCGGGTCGTAGTGCGGCCCGAAGGAGAAGGCGTGGAAAGTCTCGATACCGGTGCCGGGCTCCCCGCCGCGGTACCGATCGCCGGAGCGCCGTACATCAATCACACACCCCACGTTAGACCCGGCACCGCACACCCCCGTCCCGATAAGGCAGTCTTGTCCCCGTGCCCGAACCCTCTGCGAACGAAGCCCGCCCGGACGCCCAGCAGGCAGCCCACGAGGAAGCCGCGCGCCACGAGGAAGCCGCCCGTCAGGACGCGCACCGGAAGGCTCACGCGCACTCAGCCACGCTGAAGCGCCTCGAACAGTCATCCGGCAGCCTCGCGGCGCAGGCCATCGCGCGCATGGACGAGACGCTGTCCTGGTACCGGGCGATGCCCCCGGAGAACCGCTCATGGATCGGCCTGGTGGCGCAGGCCGGCATCGCCGCCTTCACCGAGTGGTTCCGTCATCCCGACGCCCCCCAGGCCATCTCCACCGACGTCTTCGGCACCGCCCCGCGCGAGCTGACCAGGGCGATCACCCTGCGCCAGACCGTCGAGATGGTGCGTACGACGATCGAGGTGATGGAGTCGGCGATCGACGAGGTCGCGGCCCCGGGGGATGAGTCCATCCTCCGTGAGGCGCTCCTCGTGTACGCCCGCGAGATCGCCTTCGCCACCGCGCAGGTCTATGCGCAGGCCGCCGAGGCACGCGGTGCCTGGGATGCCCGCCTGGAGTCGCTCGTCGTGAACGCCGTGCTCTCCGGGGAAGCCGACGAGGGGGCGGTGAGCAGGGCCGCAGCGCTCGGCTGGAACTCCCCCGAGCACGTCTGCGTCGTCCTGGGCACCGCGCCCGACGGCGACAGCGAGCTCACCGTCGAAGCCATCCGCCGCGCCGCACGGCACGCCAAGCTGCAGGTCCTCACCGGTGTGCTCGGCGACCGTCTTGTCGTCATCGCGGGCGGCAGCGACAATCCTCTGCAGGTCGCCAAGAGCCTGATCGGCCCTTACGCGGCCGGGCCCGTCGTCGCCGGACCCATCGTTCCCGACCTGCTCGCCGCCACCCGGTCCGCGCAGGCCGCCGCCGCCGGGCTCAAGGCCTGTGCCGCCTGGCAGGACGCCCCGCGCCCTGTCCTCGCGGACGATCTCCTGCCGGAACGCGCGATCGCGAGCGATCCCGCCGCGCGCGAGCAGTTGGTGGAGGAGATCTACAGACCACTGGAGGAAGCAGGCTCCGCACTTCTGGAGACTCTCAGCGTCTATCTGGAACAGGCCAGCAGTCTTGAAGGTGCCGCCCGGATGCTCTTTGTGCACCCCAACACCGTGCGCTACCGGCTGCGACGTGTGACAGACGTCACCGGTTGGTCGCCGTCGGACGTGCGCTCCGCATTCACGCTGCGGATCGCGCTGATCCTGGGGCGTCTGGCCGACGGCGATCTCCAGTCGTAGGACTTTGTCGGACCCCTACAATTCCCCCAGCCGTTCTTCGTCCCTGTCCTCACGGGCGGCTCCTGCCGTCCACAAGAGAGAGTGTGAGTGTGCTCGTACTCGTCGCTCCCGGCCAAGGCGCCCAGACGCCCGGCTTCCTGACCCCCTGGCTCGATCTCCCCGGCGCGGCCGACCGCATCGGCGCGTGGTCGGACGCCATCGGGCTCGACCTCGCCCACTACGGCACGCAGGCCGACGCGGACGCGATCCGCGACACCGCCGTGGCCCAGCCCCTCCTTGTGGCCGCCGGTCTGCTCGCCGCCGAGGCACTCGGTGACGCACTGCGCGCGAACAAGCCCGGCGCGGTCGCGGGACACAGCGTCGGCGAGATCACCGCAGCCGCGTACGCAGGTGTGCTCGGCGACGACGCCGCGCTCCGTCTCGTCCGCAAGCGGGGTCTGGCCATGGCCGACGCCGCGGCGATCACGGAGACCGGCATGGCGGCGCTGCTCGGCGGCGACCCCGAGGTCACCATCGCGCACCTGGAGAAGCTCGGCCTGACGCCGGCGAACGTGAACGGCGCCGGACAGATCGTCGCCGCGGGCACCGCGGAGCAGATCGCCGCGCTCGTCGATGACAAGCCCGAAGGGGTGCGCCGCGTCGTGCCGCTGAAGGTCGCGGGCGCCTTCCACACGCACCACATGGCTCCCGCGGTCGCCACGCTCGAAGAGGCCGCCAAGGCCCTCGACCCGGCCGACCCCCAGCTGACGTACGTGTCGAACCGTGACGGTCAGGCCGTCACGACCGGCTCGGACGTCGTGTCCCGCCTGGTCGGCCAGGTGGCCAACCCGGTGCGCTGGGACCTGTGCATGGAGACGTTCAAGGAACTGGGTGCCACGGCGATGATCGAGCTGTGCCCTGGTGGCACGCTGACCGGTCTCGCCAAGCGCGCCATGCCCGGCGTGCGGACGGTGGCCCTGAAGACACCGGACGACCTCGACGCCGCATCTGCGCTCATCGCCGACACCGCATCCGCCGCCGACGCGGCGGGTGCCTGAGAAGGAGCCAGGAGAGCATGTCGAAGATCAAGCCCAGTAAGGGCGCCCCGTTCGCGCGCATCATGGGTGTCGGCGGCTACCGCCCGACCCGTGTCGTGCCCAACGAGGTGATCCTCGAGACGATCGACTCGTCCGACGAGTGGATCCGCTCCCGCTCCGGCATCGCGACCCGCCACTGGGCCTCCGACGAGGAGACCGTGGCCGCGATGTCCGTCGAGGCCTCCGGCAAGGCGATCGCCGACGCGGGCATCACGCCGGAGCAGATCGGCGCGGTCGTCGTCTCGACCGTCTCGCACTTCAAGCAGACCCCGGCCATCGCGACCGAGATCGCGGACAAGATCGGCGCGGGCAAGCCCGCCGCGTTCGACATCTCCGCGGGCTGCGCGGGCTTCGGCTACGGCCTGACGCTCGCCAAGGGCATGATCGTCGAGGGTTCCGCCGAGTACGTCCTGGTCATCGGCGTCGAGCGGCTGAGCGACCTGACCGACCTCGAGGACCGCGCGACGGCCTTCCTGTTCGGTGACGGCGCGGGCGCGGTGATCGTCGGCCCCTCCAAGGAGCCGCAGATCGGCCCGACGGTCTGGGGTTCGGAGGGCGACAAGTCCGAGACGATCAAGCAGACCGAGTCCTGGGAGGCGTACCGCAAGGGCTCTCCCGCCAAGTTCCCTGCCATTACGCAGGAGGGCCAGGCGGTTTTCCGCTGGGCCGTGTTCGAGATGGCGAAGGTCGCACAGCAGGCGCTGGACGCGGCCGGGATCACCGCGGACGACCTGGATGTCTTCATTCCGCACCAGGCCAACGAGCGGATCATCGACTCGATGGTGAAGACTCTGAAACTGCCGGAACACGTCACGGTCGCCCGTGACGTGCGCACCACCGGCAACACGTCGGCAGCCTCGATTCCGCTCGCGATGGAGCGGCTTCTGGCGACCGGCGAGGCGAAGAGCGGCGACACCGCGCTCGTCATCGGCTTCGGGGCGGGTCTCGTGTACGCCGCCACGGTCGTTACCCTCCCCTAGGCATCACGTCCGGATCATCCGGTCCGTACAGATGCCGCCACACCCTCTGGATACATAGAAGGAGCGCCAACATGGCCGCCACTCAGGAAGAGATCGTCGCCGGTCTCGCGGAGATCGTGAACGAGATCGCCGGCATCCCGGTCGAGGACGTCCAGCTGGACAAGTCCTTCACCGACGACCTGGACGTCGACTCGCTGTCCATGGTCGAGGTCGTCGTCGCCGCCGAAGAGCGCTTCGACGTCAAGATCCCGGACGACGACGTCAAGAACCTCAAGACGGTCGGCGACGCGACCAGCTACATCCTCAAGCACCAGGCCTGATCAGGCCTCTCTGCTGAAGCACCCGGCCTGACAAGGCTGCTCTGCTGTCGCCACCCGGCGGTGGCGCCGCTGATCCCCTCAACACCGTGGAGAATTTTCCTGTGAACCCGACCAATCGCACCGTGGTCGTCACCGGTATCGGCGCAACCACACCGCTGGGTGGCGACGCAGCCTCGACCTGGGAGGGCCTGCTCGCGGGCCGTTCCGGTGTCCGTCTTCTCGAGCAGGACTGGGCTGCCGAACTTCCGGTCCGTATCGCGGGGCAGATCGCGGTCGAGCCGGGCGAGGTCATTCCGCGCCCGCAGGCCCGCAAGCTGGACCGTTCGGCGCAGTTCGCGCTGATCGCGGCCAGGGAGGCCTGGGCCGACGCGGGTTACACCGCGAAGGCGGGCGAGGACCCTTCCGTGGACCCCGACCGCCTCGGCGCGGTCATCGCCTCCGGCATCGGCGGCGTGACCACCCTGCTCGACCAGTACGACGTGCTCAAGGAGAAGGGCGTACGCCGCGTCTCCCCGCACACCGTGCCGATGCTGATGCCCAACTCCCCGTCGGCCAACGTCGGCATCGAGCTGGGCGCCCACGCGGGCGTCCACACCCCCGTCTCGGCGTGCGCATCGGGCGCCGAGGCCATCGGCTACGCGATCGAGATGATCCGCACCGGCCGCGCCGACGTCGTCGTCGCGGGTGGCACGGAGGCGGCGATCCACCCGCTGCCGATCGTCGCGTTCGGCAACATGATGGCGATGTCCAAGAACAACGACGACCCGGCGGGCGCCTCGCGCCCCTACGACGTCGACCGCAACGGCTTCGTGCTCGGCGAGGGTGCCGGCGTGATCGTCCTCGAGTCCGAGGAGCACGCCAAGGCCCGCGGCGCGAAGATCTACGCGGAGGCCGTCGGCCAGGGCATCTCGGCCGACGCCCACCACATCACGCAGCCCGAGCCTTCCGGCAACGGCATCGCGGCGGCGCTGCAGAACCTCGTCGACGGCACGGACCTCAAGCCCGCCGAGATCGTGTACGTGAACGCGCACGCGACCTCGACGCCGCAGGGTGACGTCGCCGAGATCAAGGCGCTGCGCAAGGCGTTCGGCCACGACGTCGACCACATGGCGATCTCCAGCACGAAGTCGATGACGGGTCACCTGCTCGGTGGCGCGGGCGGCGTGGAGACCGTGGCCACGGTCCTCGCGCTGAAGAACCGCATCGCCCCGCCGACGATCAACATCGAGAACCTCGACCCGGAGGTCGACGCGGACGTCATCCGTGACGAGGCCCGCGTGCTGCCCGAGGGCACGATCGCGGCCCTGAACGACTCGTTCGGCTTCGGCGGCCACAACGTGGTGCTCGCGTTCAGGAGCGTCTGAGCACGTCAGCCGCGTACGTGACGACGTATACGTGACGAAGGGCCCCCACCGGATGGTGGGGGCCCTTCGTGCGTGCGTCGGAAGCTTCGGACGAGCGTCAGACGACCTGGTGCAGCCACCGCACCGGCGCGCCCTCGCCCGCGTACCGGAAAGGCTCCAGCTCGTCGTCCCAGGGCTTGCCGAGCAGCTTGGCAAGCTCGGCCTCCAGGTCGCTCTCGCCGCCCTTGGAGCGGGCCAGGGCGGCCCGCAGACGGTCCTCCGGGATCAGGATGTCGCCGTGGATACCGGTGACCGCGTGGAAGATCCCGAGTTCGGGCGTGGCGCTGTACCGCTCGCCCTCGGCCGTGGGGCACGGCTCGGAGGTGACTTCGAAGCGCAGCAGCTGCCAGCCGCGCAGGGCGGACGCGAGTTTGGACGCGGTGCCCACCGGGCCGCGCCAGGAGAACTCCGATCTCCAGCTGCCGGGCGCCGCGGGCTGCCTGATCCAGTCGAGGTTGACGCGCGCGCCGAGTACGCCCGCGACTGCCCATTCGACGTGCGGGCACAGCGCGCGCGGTGCGGAGTGCACGTACAGAACTCCACGTGTCGTCACCGGGACCTCCAGTGTGGGTCGAGGTTCGCCTTCCCCAGCGGCCTCGCGCCCGTGCCGAGCGTTGTGGCCCCGCCTTCGGGAAACTCCCAAAAACGGGACAGATGTGACGTGATGTAATTTAGCGGAACCGAAAGAGCGGGGTGCCACTGGGTGGCGAGGCTACCGTGCGGCGGCGCAAGGAGTGTGACGTACCGTCGGTACCGAGGTCAGGAATCACCCACCATTCACTCGCAGGTGCGTCGAAACGGCGCGGTCGGCCTAGGACACTGATCGTGACAACGGATCGGCCTACGACAGAGGGGACCTGGGGATGCGGAACCGAAGGTATCGCCCACGCGCCGCCGTCGCCATAGCGACGGCGGTTCTTCTCGGCGCCACCGCGGTCACCGCGTGTGACGCGTCCGGCGGCGACTCCCCGGCACCCAAGGGACCATCGGCCGACAAGCCCTCCCCCAAGCCCACCCCTACGTGGGACGCGAGCCCGAACTCCCTGGCGGCCGTCGGCGACTCCATCACCCGCGGCTTCGACGCCTGCTCGGTGCTCGCCGACTGCCCCGAGGCGTCCTGGGCGACCGGCACGGACTCCGAGGTGCGCAGCCTCGCGACCCGCCTGCTCGGCAAGGAGCGGGCCGCGGGGAACAGCTGGAACTACGCGAAGACCGGCGCCCGTATGGAAGATCTCACCGGGCAGGTCGAGCAGGCCGCGCTCAAGCGCCCCGAGCTGATCACGGTGATGGCGGGCGCGAACGACGCCTGCCGCCCCTCGGCGGATTCCATGACCCCGGTCGCCGAGTTCCGCGCCGACTTCGAGAAGGCGATGCGCGCGCTGCGGCGCGAGCTTCCCAAGACCCAGGTGTACGTCACTTCCGTGCCGGATCTGAAGCGGCTCTGGTCGAAGGGGCGCGCCAACCCGCTGGGCAAGCAGATCTGGAAGCTCGGCATCTGCTCCTCGATGCTGGCGGATCCGGACGCCCGGGACGCGGCGGCGACGGAGCGGCGTGACACGGTGCAGAGCCGCGTGGTCGCGTACAACGAGGTGCTCAAGGACGTGTGCGCGAAGGACCTGCGCTGCCGGTACGACGGCGGGGCCGTCTTCGACTACCGCTTCGACGGCGACCAGTTGAGCCACTGGGACTGGTTCCACCCCAGCAAGGACGGCCAGTCGCGCCTTGCCGAGTTGGCCTACCGGCAGGTGAAGGCCAAGAACCCCGAGGGCTGAGGGTCCCGGGGGCCGAAAGGGCCGAGGATCCCGAGGGCCGCGGGTGCGGCAACCCGGCGTAGGGTCGCGATCATGCGCAGTGAACTCTTCGGGGCTCTCCCCGACGGCACGCCCGTCCATCGCTGGATCCTGGAAAGGGGTGGAGTGCGGGTACGCGTCCTGACGTACGGCGGGATCATGCAGTCGGCGGAAGTTCCTGACCGCTCGGGGCGCCTCGATCCTGTGGCCCTCGGCTTCGACGACCTTCAGGGCTATCTCGACCACCCCGGGCCGTACTTCGGTGCGCTGGTGGGCCGGTACGCGAACCGGATCGCGGGCGGTGAGTTCGCCCTCGACGGCCGTACGTACAGCCTGGCGCGGAACAACGATCCCAACGCGCTGCACGGCGGCAGGGCCGGTTTCGACAAGCGGGTGTGGGAGGCCACGGAGGTCGGGCACGGGGTGCGGCTCACCCGGGTGAGCCCGGACGGCGAGGAGGGGTATCCCGGGCGGCTCGCGCTGTCCGTGACGTACACGCTGGGCGAGACGGGTGAGCTGCGGATCGCGTACGAGGCGACGACCGACGCCCCGACGGTCGTGAACCTCACCAACCACACGTACTGGAACCTCGCCGGGGCCGTGCCGGGGAGCGGCGGCGCCGGCGGGCACGAGCTGCGGATCGACGCGGCGCGCATGACGCCGACGGACGAGACGCAGATCCCCACGGGGGTGTACGCGGACGTCGGCGGGACGCGGTTCGACTTCCGGACGGCGCGGAAGGTCGGGGACGGGATCGACCACAACTACGTGCTCGACAAGGGGATCACCGAGCGGCCGGTCGAGGTGGCGGAGCTGAGCGACCCGGCGTCCGGGCGCGTGCTGAGTGTCGCGACGACGGAGCCCGGCCTCCAGCTGTACACGGGGGACCACTTCGAGGAGCCGCTGCCGTTCGCGCCCGGTGACGGTGTCGCCCTGGAGACGCAGCACTTCCCCGACTCCCCCAACCGGCCGGACTTTCCGAGCACGGTGCTGCGGCCGGGTGGGGTGTACAGGTCGGAGACGGTTTACGGCTTCTCGGTCCGCTAGGGCGGTTGGCCTACGCCTGGCGCGACCGGCCTACGTCAGACGGCGATCGTCTCGCTCAAGCGGCGGTCGGCGATCGAGCGGCCCACCTGGATCTCGTACGAACCAGACCTGTACGTCCAGGAGTTGGTGGTCTCGTCCCACGTCTCGAAGGCGCGGCGCGGGAGTTCGATCCGTGCCTCCGCGCTCTCGCCGGGCGCTGCCTCGACGCCCGTGAAGCCTGCGAGCCAACGGGCCGGGCGGTCACCGTCGTTCGCGACCGGGGCGAGGTAGACCTGGACGACCTCGCGGCCCGCGCGGCGGCCGGAGTTGCGGACGCGGATCGTGGCCGTCGTGCCTTCCAGGGTGAGGGACTCGTAGGTCCAGTCGGTGTAGCCGAGGCCGTGGCCGAAGGCGTACGCAGGGGTGGTGCCCGCCCTCTCCCAGGCGCGGTAGCCGATGAACACGCCCTCGGTGTAGGCTAGTTCACCATCGGCCGGGGTGACCTTGGTGACCGGCGCGTCCGCGAAGGCGCCCCACGTCGTGGGCAGCCGCCCGCCGGGCTCCTCGGCGCCGAGCAGCACATCGGCGAGCGCGGCGCCGCCCTCCTGCCCGGGGAACCAGCCGAGCAGCACGGCCGCGACGTCCTTGCGCCACGGAAGCTCCACCGGGGAGCCGGAGTTCACGATCACGACCGTACGGGGATTGGCCGCGGCCACCGCGCGTACGAGGTCGTCCTGGCGGCCCGGGAGCCGCAGATCCTTGCGGTCGAAGCCCTCGGACTCGACGCGCTCGGTGGTGGCGACGACCACGACGGCGGTGTCGGCGCCGCGTGCCGCATCGACGGCCTCCGCGATCAGCTCGTCGGCGTCCCGCTGCGGCTCCAGGTGCACGAAGGAGAACACGACGCCGGGCAGCGGGGCCGCGTACTCCTTGTCGAGCGGGTGGAGCAGGGAAACCTCGACCGTCTCGCCCTTCGTCAGACCTACCTTGGCGCGCTCGACCGGTGAGCCGAAGAACGCCTCGAAGGGGTCGGACTCGGGGCCCATCACCTCGGACCCGTCGAAGACGACCTCGCCGCCGACGGTCAGCGTGAAGGCGCCGAGACCGCGCGTGCCGAAGGAGTGCTCGCCGCTCACGCGCGGCGTGAACGTGCCGACGACCTCGATGGAGGCCATCGTCTCGTGGGTGACGCCTTCGGGCAGGTCGTTGCCGATCCACTGGACCTGGCCGGAGGGGAGGTTGCCCTCCCCCAGGACGTCGCCGTGCGCGTCGCGGCAGATGGCGCGCAGCTCGAACCCCTTGTCGGCGGGGGCGAGTTCATCGCTCGGGTCGGCGCCGACGGCGTACGTCAGGGCGTCGTCGCCGAGCGCGGCCGTCAGACCGTCGAGCGGGGAGACCACATGTGCGGGGAAGACGGTGGCGGAGCCGCCGCCCAGGACGCGGGCGTCGCGCGCCGCGGCGCCGATGAGGGCGACGGAGGCGGTGGGATTCAGCGGCAGCGTCTCGTTCTCGTTGCGCACGAGGACGAAGGCGCGGCGGGCGATCTCGCGGGCGAGCGCATCGCCGTCGATCTCGGCGGGCACGTCGGTGACGACGGGCTCGGCGCCTTCGAGGATGCCGACGCGGGCGGCCAGACGCAGGACGTTGCGTACGGCCTCGTCGACCGTCGACTCCTTGACCTGGCCGCCGCGCACCGCCTCGGCGAGCGCGTCGCCGTACACGGTCCGCGGTCCCGGCATGGCGACGTCGAGGCCGCCCTCGATGGCGCCGGTGGTCGAGCGTGCGGCCATCCAGTCGGAGACGTTGTAGCCGTCGAAGCCCCACTCCCCGCGCAGGACCTCGTTGACCAGGTAGCGGTGCTCGGTCATCGTCGAGCCGTTGACCTGGTTGTACGCGGTCATGATGCCCCAGGGGTGGGCGTTGGCGACGATCGCGTCGAAGGGTGCGAGGTACAGCTCGCGCAGGGCGCGCGCACCCACCTTGTTGTCGACGGTGAAGCGGTCGGTCTCGGCGTCGTTCGCGACGAAGTGCTTGACGGTCGTGCCGACGCCGCCGGACTGCACGCCCTGGACATAGCCGGTGCCGATGACGCCGGTCAGATACGGGTCTTCGCTGTACGCCTCGAAGTGCCGGCCGCCGAGCGGCGAGCGGTGCAGATTGACGGTGGGCGCGAGGAGGACGTGGACGCCCTTGCGGCGGGCCTCCTGAGCGAGGAGGGTGCCCGCGCGGCGGGCGAGGTCCTGGTCCCAGGCGGCGGCTAGCGCGGTCGGGGACGGCAGGGCGATGGAGGGGTCGTCGGCGGTCCAGCGGGTGCCGCGCACGCCGATCGGTCCGTCCGACATCACCAGGGACGCCAGGCCGATCTCGGGCAGCGCGTGCAGCGACCACATGTCACGCCCGCCGAGCAGCCGGGCCTTGGCATCCAGATCCAGCGCGGCGAGCGCGGCCTCCACGACCGCCTCGCGCGCCCGATCGGCCTGGTCGGCCGGTGCGGCTCCGGGGCCCTGGTTTTCCGCCATGGCGGTACCTCCTCGTTGAAGTCCGTTCCGTACGTTCCCTCCATCCTGCCTCGCCTACCTGTAGGTAGGTAGTTTTCGTAACCTGGACGTTATATTGATGGTGGCATGACGTACGGTCGTCCCGCGAGCAGGACCGAGAACGTGAAGGGCAGACACGATGGCGCCCAAAGCCAAGGCCACGATCAGGGCCAGAAGTGAGGAGCGGCGTGCGGAGATCCTGCGGGCCGCCTTCGAGGTGATCGCCGAGCGCGGCTACCGGGGTGCGAGCCTGGGTGCCGTGGCCGAGCGGGTCGGACTGACCCAGCAGGGCCTCCTGCACTACTTCCCCACGAAGGACGCCCTCCTCGTCGCCGTCCTTGAAGCCCGCGACCAGTGGGACGCGGTCCCGTCGAACGAGATCCGCCTCGACCTGCTCGGCTCGCTCGTGGAGTACAACGCGATGCGCCCCGGCATCATCCAGACCTTCTCCGCGCTGCTCGGCGAGAGCGTCACGGACGGGCATCCGGCACGGGCGTACTTCACCGAGCGGTACGGATCGGTGCGGGAGAAGTTCGCGGCGGTCCTGCGCGTGGAGTACGGGGAGCGCCTGCCCGGCGGCCTCACTCCGGAGGCTGCGGCGCCGCTGCTCGTCGCGGTGATGGACGGGCTCCAGTACCAGTGGCTCCTGGACCCCGAATCGGTGGACATGGCGGGGGCGTTCAGGGATTTCCTGGGGCTGATCGGCGGCGAAAGCGGCGGCGAAAGCGACAACGGCAGCGAGTGATCAGGCGTCGGCCCGGACGGCCGCCACGACCTCGATCTCGATGAGCGCCTCAGGGCGGAAGAGCCGGGGCACCTCGACCGTCGTACTGGTGGGCGACGTCGCGGTGAGGAACCGGGCGCGTACGGCGGCGTATTCGGGGAGGTCGCCGATGTCCGTCAGATACGTCCGGATGTTGATGACGTCGTCGAGTGTCGCGCCGTGGGCATCGAGCAGGGCGGACAGGGTCTCGAAGATCCCGTGGCTCTGCGCCGCGATGCTGTCGCCTTCGGCGATCTGCCCCGAGAGGTACAACAGGGCTCCCCCGCCGTCCAGTTCGACGCGGGCGACCTGGGAGTAGGGGCCGAGGGGCTGCGGGGCCGACGCTGGGTTGTCGATGGTTATGTGCATGGTGCGGGCTGCTCCTCCTGGGGTGCGGGTGCGGGTGCGGGTGCGGGTGCGGGTGCGGGTGCGGGTGCGGGTGCGGGTATGGCACGGCTACGACGGTTTGACGTTCCCGGAACGGATGTGGGCGACTGCCCGCGCGATGTCCTCGTGGACGACCTCCGGGTCCGCGGCGGCGGCCTTGAAGTGTTCCAACACCGCCTCTATGGCCGGTAGTTGAGTCACCTCCGTCGCGAGTGCCACGTCCTTCACGGCGAGGTCGCTGCCGAAGTGCACGTCCGTGGCAAAGGCGCGCCCCACGGCGCCCCCGAGCGGCCCCTTGGCGAGCGCCTCCTTGGCCGTCTCCTCGTCGAGCCCCAGCGCGTCCGCCAGCTTCATCGCCTCGGCCACGAGGGCCACACCGCCGATGACGGCGGTGTTGACGACGACCTTCAGCGCGGCCCCCGAACCGAGCGGACCCGTGCGGGTCACCGGGCCGAAGCAGGCGAGAATCTGCGCGACCCCGTCCGCGTCACCGCCCGCGAGAATGCCGAGCTGCCCCGAAGAGGCCTTGTCCGTGCTCCCCATGACGGGCGCGTCGACGAGGGTCACGCCGTCCGGCACCCTCGTCCCCAACTCCCGTACGACATCGGGCCCGACGGTGGACATCTCCACCCAGTGGACCCCCGCCCGCAGCTCGGGCACGATGGCGTCGGCGACGGCACGCACCGCGTCGGGGCCCGCCAGCATGGTGATGACGACATCGGCGTCACGCACGGCGTCCGCGGGGTCGACGGCGAGCCGGGCGCCCGCCCCCACCAGTGGCTCCGCCTTCTCGGCCGTCCGGTTCCATACCGTCAACGGATGTCCTGCCGAGAGGAGTTGGCGGGCCATCGGTGCGCCCATGTGCCCCAGTCCCAGAAACGCGATCTTCTCCATGGGCCCGACGCTAGAGCGGCGCCGCGGGCTACTCAAGTCGCCTCGCGGGGACGGCGCGGCACTACCAAGGTCGCCCGCGGCGTAGACCAACGGCCCTCTCGGCTCCGCGGCGTCGCTGGCCAGACTTGGCCCACCGTACGCACCGTACGGGCGGACACACGGAGGCACCGTGCGGAGTGACGGGACCGGGATCAGCCGGGGGCAGTTTCTGGCAGGGGCGGGGGCCGTGGGCGTCGCGGCGGCAGCGGGGGGTCTGCTGACCGCGGCGGCACCGGCCGCGGCAACCGGCCCCGGAGCGGGCGGACTCACGTATCGAGGCGTCTGTTACGAGGTCGCCGAGGGGGAGACACCCACGACCGGCTGGAACGCGGGCCGCATGCGCGCGGACCTGTGCGCGATCCAGGACCGGCTGCACGCCACCACCGTCTCCGTCTTCGGCGACGGCGTACGGCGGCTGGGCGCCACCGCGACGGAGGCCGCCGAACGCGGGTTGCACGTCTGGCTCCAGCCGCGCCTGGCCGACCGCCCCGAGCGGGAGATCCTCGACCACCTCGCGGAGACGGGCCGGCACGCCGAGCGGCTGCGGCGGCAGGGCGCGGCGGTCCACCTCAGTGTGGGCTGCGAGTTCGTGCTGTTCGTGCCGGGGATCGTGCCCGGCGACAACGCGGTGGAGCGGATCGAGAACATCATCAAGGGGAACTACGACCCTGTTCTGATGCAGCGGCGCCTGAAGCGGTTCATCGGCCGTGCGGCGGCGGTCGGCAGGTCCGTCTTCGGCGGCAGGCTGACGTACGGGGCGGCGGACGGCGACGAGGTCGACTGGGGTCTGTTCGACATCGTGAGCGTCAACTACTACGGCTACCACGGCAGTCGGTCCGGCTACGTCCGCGACCTCAAGCCCTACAAGCGCTGGGGAAAGCCGGTGGCGATCACCGAGTTCGGCACATGTACGTTCCGGGGCGCGCCGGAGCAGGGCGGCATGGGGTGGGACGTCGTCGACTACACCAAGGAGCCGCCCGAGATCAAGGACGGGCTCGTCCGCAGCGAGCGGACCCAGGCGACGTACATCACCGACGTACTGGACGCCTTCGAGTCGCTGAACCTCTACTCGGCGACGCTCTACAACTTCGTCACCCCGGACGCCCCGCACCGCGCCGAGACGCGGTACGACCTCGACATGGCGAGCTACAGTCTCGTGAAGCCGATCCAGGACGGTGGCGGCCCGTCCGGCCGCTGGCACTGGGAGCCGAAGGAGTCGTTCCACGCGGTGGCCCAGCACTATGGGCGCGCTGCTCGGCGTTCATGACGGTGCCGCCGTCGAAGGCACCCAATTGGGTTGACCCGCCGCCCCCGGCCAGCTTCGATCAGCGTCGGCCCCCGCTCCCCCGCCATCCCGGAAGTCGCCCATGCCGCCTGCCAAGATGCACGCCCACGAAGCCGACATCGACACGCCGCTCGTACGCCGGCTGCTCGCCGCGCAGTTCCCCGACTGGGCGCACCTCGCCGTCGAGCCCGTCGACTCGAACGGCACCGTCAACGCCATCTACCGCCTCGGCGACGACATGGCCGTCCGGCTCCCGCGTATCGAGGGGGGCGTCGACGACGTACGGCGCGAGGTGCTTCATCTGCCGCGGCTCGCGCCCTCGCTTCCCGTCGCCATCCCCGCGCCGCTGGGGCAGGGCGAGCCGGGCGAGGGCTTCCCGTGGCCCTGGTACGTCTACCGCTGGCTGGAGGGGGAGAACCCGGTCGTCGGGGAAATGGTCGAACCCGGCCTGTTCGCCGCCGATCTGGCGGAGTTCGTCATGGCCCTGCAGCGCGTCGATCCGGCCGGCGCGCCTGCCGCGTACCGCAGCGGGCCGCTCGCGTCCCGTGCCGCCGACACCCGCGAGGCGATCGCGCAGCTCCACGGCGTCATCGACACCGATGCCGCCACCGCCGCCTGGGACGCCGCCCTGTGCGCGCCCCGATGGGACGGGCCGCCCGTCTGGGTCCACGCCGATCTGCAACCGGGGAATCTCCTCACCGCCGACGGACGGCTCAGCGCCGTCATCGACTTCGGGTGCCTGGGGCACGGCGAACCCGCCGTCGACCTGATCACCGCGTGGAGCCTGCTCACGGCCGACGCGCGGGAGACCTTCCGCGCCGCCACGGGCGTCGACGACGCGACATGGGCGCGAGGGCGCGGCTGGGCCCTTTCGATCGCGCTCATCGA
This sequence comes from Streptomyces sp. NPDC056486, assembly GCF_042795295.1. Classification (NCBI taxonomy): domain Bacteria; kingdom Bacillati; phylum Actinomycetota; class Actinomycetes; order Kitasatosporales; family Streptomycetaceae; genus Streptomyces; species Streptomyces sp. NPDC056486. The sequence goes on along the minus strand of NZ_JBHTSF010000043.1, from coordinate 5,278 downwards.
GCTGCCCTACTACCGGACGAGGAACGCCACCATCGCGAAGATCGCACGCCATGTGATCGACGAGGTTCTTGCCGATCATGCCCGGCTTGCCGCTCAGGCCCGGCTTGCCGATCATGCCGGGCTGAAACGCTAGCGGGCGCCGCCCTTCTGCCGGGATACTGCGGCCACCACTCCCACCAGCCACGGAAGGACTCCCGTGTCACTCTCGTCCAACGTCTCCCCGCGGCTCGCCGCGCTCGGCGTCACCCTCCTGCTCTCCCTCGCCGCCGTGCCCGCGTCGGCCGCCACCGAACCGGCCGCCACCGCATCGGACGCCACCACGGAGGAGCAGCGCCTCGACCGGGCCGCGCCGCAGGAGATCCTGCGCCGCAGCGGATTCGACGCCGTGGCGCCGGAGTTCGCGCGGGCCCTGGATCGCGCCCACTCGTACGCGGAGGCCAAGCGCATCGTCGTACGGCAGGGAGAGGCGCTGTGGCGGCGTGCCGTCGACCGGGCGCAGGGGCGGGGTCCCGCCGGTGAGCTGAGCAGGGACGACGACCGGCCGCTGTACTGGGCCCGGCTCGGGATGACCCGGGAGCTGCGCCAGTGGGAGCCGACCCGCTTCGGGGTGGGCGAGGCACGGCAGCGGCTTCTCATACGGGCCCTTGAGGACGCGTCCCGCGGGCACAACTCCATCAGCTACCCGAAGAAGGACTCGGCGGGCCACCACCTCAAGCGCGTCCTCGTCACCGGCTTCGACCCCTTCACGCTCGACCGGGACGTCCGCATCAGCAACCCGTCCGGCGCCACCGCCCTCGCGCTCGACGGCACCGTCATCGACACCGCCGACGGGCCAGCCCGCGTGGAGACCGCCGTCTTCCCCGTCCGCTGGGATGACTTCGCGGAAGGCACGGTCGAGCGCACGCTGCGCGCCCACCTCCCCCGCGTCGACCTCTTCACCACCATCAGCCAGGGCCGCGCGGGACGCTTCGACATCGAGCGGACCAACGGGGCCTGGCGGGGCGGGTTCCCCGACAACGAGAACCTCTCGCGCACGGAGACGGTCCCGGTGGCCGATCCGGCCTCGCAGCCGCAGTGGACGTCCACGACGCTCCCGTACAAGGACATCGTGAGCGCCGAGACGGGCCGCTTCCCCGTGTACGACAACACCTCGGTGACCGAGGTCCCGGCGGGCCAGAGCGCTCCGGTGGTGCGTCCCGACGGGCCCACCGCGGGTTCCACGGCCCGCGAGGGCGGCGGCGGCAACTACCTGTCGAACGAGATCGCCTACCGGGCGACGCTCCTTCGCGACCGGCTCGGGCTGCACGACCGGCTGCCCGGCGGCCATGTGCACACGCCGATCCTGCAGTTCGGGGCGGGCAATACGGACCCGGCCACGGGTGAGATCACCGATCCCGAGTTCGTGCGCAACCGACTCGACATCATCGCGCAGGTTCGGCAGATCCTGACGACCGCTATGGACGCCCGCCAGTAGCGGACATCTGGCCATCGGGACCGGCCGAACCGGCTGAACCGGCCGGTCCCTGCGGGTCTTCAGGGCCGTCGGGGTCGTCGGGGTCGTCCGAGGCGTTTTCGCCCGCCAGTTCCCGCGCCATCAGCGTGGCCCCCGCGACCGCCCCCGGCATCAGGAACACGGCGACGAACGGGACGAGGAAGGCCACGGCGAGCGGGGTGCCGAAGCCCCACACCAGCTGCTTTCGGCCGCGCAGCAGCGCGAGCCGGTCGCGGAGTTCGACGCCCCGGCGCTGCAGCGCCACCGCGGTCAGCTCCTCGGTCAGGAAGAAGCCCGTCACACAGAAGCCGATCACCGGGACCACGGTCTGGCCGACGACCGGGATGAAGCCGAGGGCGAAGAGCAGGATGCCCCAGATCACGGCACGTACGACGATACGGAGGCTGTCGCGTGCGGAGATCCACAGTTCGCGCCAGAGCGGCAGGCCCGACTCGGGGGCGTGCCCGGCGACGGAGATGTCGACCTTCTCCGACAGCGACTCGTAGAAGGGCTGGCCCACCAGGAGCGTCACGGCCGTGAAGGTGATCACCGAGAGGAGGAGCGCGAGCGCGAAGAGCAGCGCCGTGAGGAAGCCGCGGAACAGGCCGAGCCACGGCGACGACCAGTCGTCGGCGAAGGGCGTCGCCCAGCCGACGAAATCAGTGCCCCACAGGGCGAGCGCGACGAGCGCGGCCGCGTAGAGAAGCAGGGTGATCAGGCCTGGCAGCAGACCGACTCCGTACTGCTTGCCGTGCTGGGCGACCCAGCGCTGGCCCTTCATCAAGTAGCCGAAGCCTCGTCCCAGATCACGCATGCGACACAGCCTATCCGCCGGTCGCAGCCCTGCGGGCCACGGGATTCGCGGGGGACTCATGGGGCCGAAGGCCCTCTTGTTGCGCGGGGGTTGAAACGGTAGACCACGCGTACTGACTTCTCTCCGGCTTCGCTTCAGTTCTTTTCAGTTCTCTATCAGCTCTCTATCAGCTCTCTTCAGGAGGTACGTATGGGGATGCCCCGGCCGTCCAGACCTGTTCTGCTCACCACCCTCGCCTCGGCGGGCGCTCTCCTCTTCACCACGCTCGCACCCGGCAGCGCGACCGCCGACCCGAGTCCGGGCGGGCGCGACATCCTCCGCGAGGGTTCGCCCCTCAGCAGCACCGAACGGGCCGCCAAGACCCCGGAGAGCGCCGCCGACCGCGCACTGGGAGCCGCCGAGAGCCCCGGCCTCAGGAGCGGCAAGGGCCGCGGCTATCCCCGCGAGCAGAAGCTCACTCCGCCTCCCGCTAATCCGGCCGACAAGTCGATAAAGCTGGGCCTGTCCCCCTACCACTCCATCGCCCCGAAGCTGAATGACATCCAGGGCATCGGCGACCGCGTCAGCGTGGAGATCGCGGGCCGTTCGGCAGGCGGGCACCAGCTCTACCTGGTGACCGTCACCTCTCCCGAGTCCGCCAAGGAGACCGCCCGCCAGGAGCGGATGCGCGACCTCATCGAGAACGCGCCCGGCACCGCAGCCAAGGATCCGGCGGTCAAGTCCTCGTACAAGACGCCGGTCTTCATCAACAACAACATCCACGGCAACGAGTGGGAGGGCACGGACGCGGCCCTGAAGCTCGTCGAGAAGCTCGCGAAGGCCAAGGACGGCAAGACGAAGGACCTGCTCGCGCACAACCGGCTCTACTTCAACGTCACGGCCAACCCCGACGGCCGTATCGCGGGCACGCGCGAGAACGCCAACGGCTTCGACCTCAACCGCGACTTCATCACCGCGTCGCAGCCCGAGGTCCGCGCGATGCGGCAGATCGCCATCGACAAGCAGCCCGCGGTCATGATCGATCTGCACGGGTACGTCAACGGCACGCTGATCGAGCCGACGACTCCCCCGCACGGCGAGAACTACGAGTACGACCTCTTCCTGAAGAACTCCTACGCCAACGCCCTCGGCATGGAGGCCGCGGTCAACGGCCTCGGCTACACCCCCGAGAAGGACGGCGTCGAACCGGCGATCATTCCCTTCCGTGACCAGGAGGAGGGCTGGGACGACTGGCCGCCGATCTTCACCCCGCAGTACATGCCGTTCCACGGCGCGGTCGCCGCGCACACCATCGAGTTCCCGATGACCGTCAACAACGACGAGTACGACGATCTGTCGGTGCCCGAGCTGCGGCGGCGGTCCGCGATCAACGTGAACATCGCGGGCGCGGCGATGTCGGCGACGCTCAAGTACACGCAGGAGCACCGGACTTCGGTGATCGCCGACCAGATCGAGACGTTCCGTCGGGGCGCGACGGGTGCGGCGCAGGTGCCGGTCTCGCCGGAGACCGTGCCCGGGGTGCCGGGCATCGGCCCGGAGGACGTCTACACGACCGACTTTCCCCGTGCGTACGTGATTCCGCGGGGCAAGGAGAAGGGCGAGCGCGGCCAGCGCTCGGCGGCGGCCGCCTCGCGGCTCGTGGAGCATCTGCTCGACAACGACGTGGAAGTCCGCAGGGCGTCGCGGGACTTCAGGCTCGGCGGGACTTCGTACGCCGAGGGTTCGTACGTCATCGACATGCGTCAGCCCAAGCGTGGGCTCGCCAATGTGATGCTCGCCGACGGGCGCGACATCAGCGACAAGGTGTCCACCATGTACGACATCTCGGGGTGGAGCCTCGGGCGGTTGTGGGGCGCGACGGTGGACCCGGTGAAGGGCGGCTCGCTGTCCGGTGTGCGGTCGGGCGTCGTGGACTCCGCGTCGCGGGTCGGGCATGTCGCTTCGCGCGGGGCTCTTCGGCTGCGGCTCGATGACGCGCGGGAGGTCGCGGCTCTCAACTGGCTGCTCGCACGCGGGACTTCCGTGCGTCGGGCTGACGACGGAAGCGTGATCCTGCCGTCTTCGGCACGGGATGCGGCGGTCGCCGCTGCGAAGAAGTACGACGTCGCCTTTGACGCCACCAAGGTGAAGGGCGGTCCTTTCGTGCACCCCACGCGGGTTGCGGCGGCCGTCACTCCCGGCGAGCTGTTCGCTCTGCGGGAGATGAACTTCGATGTGGTGCCGGTGTCGACGGATGCCCTCAACGCCGGGTTCGACTGGAAGAAGTCGGGTGCGGACGCGCTGTTCGTGTCGGCCGGGCTCTCCTACGGCGAGCTGAACGCCGGGGCCAAGGCCGGGCTCGACGCGTTTCTCGCCGGTGGGGGCGGGGTTGTCGGGCGTGGCTCGGAGGGGGCCGCGTTGAACTCCGACGCGAAGCTGCTTTCCGTGAAGGCGGTCGCCGGTAACGGGGACGCCAATGGTGTGGTGCGGGTCGTCAACTCCGGCGGTCCTGTCACCGGCGGTGCGCCGGAGCATTCGTTCGTGTACTCGCCCATGTGGTTCACCGGGCTTGGGAGCGGGGTGCGGGTCGAGCAGTCGTACGGGGCTGGGAATCCGCTGCTTTCGGGGCATTGGCGGGCGGTTGAGGGGGCCGGTGGGCCCTCTGACGCCGCGGGTCAGGCGTCTGTGGTGAGCGGGGCCGCTGCGGGGTCCCGCGTGGTCCTGTTCGGCACCGAGCCGCTGTTCCGGGACCACCCCAAGGGGGTGTTTCCGCAGGTGGGGAGGGCGTTGCTGAGCGTGGGCCGAGGCTAGAGCGGGCCCTGCGGGGCTTTCCCCAACCCCGCCCCTTCCCGGCTGTATCTATTGGCGGCTTCGCCGCGCAGGGGCTCCGCCCCAGACCCTGGTCCTCAAACGCCGGACGGCTGACAGATCCAGCCCGTCCGGCGATTGAGGACATCTTGTACGGGGTCTGGGGCGGAGCCCCAGGTAGGTCC
>NZ_JBHTSF010000042.1:0-61071 GCF_042795295.1 Streptomyces sp. NPDC056486 | reverse complement strand
CGTGGGAGAAGGAGCGGCGTTCGGTGCGTGCCCTCGGCGTGCGGCGTGAAGGGTCATGTGGCGGAGTCACCTGTCCCTTTGCGCCGTGCGGCGAGGGCACGTGCCGGGCGTCGCGACGCCGCGGAGATCCATCAGAAGGGCCCTAGCCCGCCACCCCCCTCAGCCGGATGTCGCGCGACGACGACCCGACGTACACGGCGCGTCGCCCTTCGGGGCGCACCCAGCGGGCCCGGTCCGTGTCCCAGTACGACAGCTGCCGTTCGGCGACCCGCACCGTGACCCGCCGCGACTCCCCCGCGCGCAGTTCGACGCGGTCGAAGGCGGCCAGGGTCCGCACAGCCATCTCGACATCGGCATGGCGCGGCGCACCCACGTACACCTGTGGGACCTCCGCGCCCGCGCGCCGCCCACGGTTGGTCACCGTGAACGACATCTCGTAGCCCGCGCCCGCCCGGCGCACGGTCAGGTCGCGGTAGCCGAACTCCGTGTAGGACAGGCCGTGTCCGAAGGGGAAGAGCGGCTCGATGCCCGCCTTGTCGAAGCCGCGGTAGCCGGTGAAGATGCCCTCGCTGTACGTGACCACTCCGTCGACGCCGTAGTAGCGCTCGGGGTGGGCCGGGTCCAGGGTGGGGTGGTCCGTGTCCCTCTTCGGCCAGGTCACCGTGGCCTTGCCGCCCGGGTTCGCGCGGCCGGTGAGGAGGTCGGCGGTGGACCAGCCGCCCTCCTGGCCGACGTAACCCGTGTGAAGGATCGTGCCGACCTTGCGGCGCCACGGCATCGTCGCAGGGCAGCCGGTGGTGAGGACGACGACCGTACGCGGGTTGGCATCGGCGACCGCCGTGATCAGCTCGTCCTGGTGGGCGGGGAGAGTGAGGGTGGTGAAGTCGCCGCTGCCGCCCACCGAGCCGCCCGAGCCGTTGAAGGCGAAGACGACCGGGGTGTGGACGCGCCGGGCGAGCCTCGCCGCAGCGGCGACGGATGCGGTGCGCTGTTGCGGTGTCACCCAGGCGAACCGCACCTGGACCGGGCCGCGTTCGGCGATGGTCGTGGCCCATCCTGTGGCCTTGACGACGACCTGGTAGGACCTGCCGCCGGTGAGCTCGACGGGTTCGGCCTGTCCGTTGTCGAGGCCGTCGGTGGTGGGGACGATCGAGGACCACTTGCGGGCGAAGCTGTCGCGGGCGCCCGCCGCGGTCGTCAGCTCCTTGCCGTCGAGGCTCAGCGAGACCGCCGCGCCCCAGCCCTGGATCTTGAGCGCGTACTCCCCTGTGCTCGGCGGCACGAAGGTGCCGGTCCACTCGGCCGTCGTACCGACGGGGAGCGCCTTGTCACCGACGAAGTCGACCGTCTTGTCGGTGCCGATGCCGATGCCGACCGTCGTACTCGTGCCGTCGCCCTTGCGCGTCAGGCCCTTGGGGAAGGCGGATGCGGGGACTGCCGTGCCCGTGAGGTCCACGCCGACCTCGTACGCGATCTTCCACTTGGTGCTGCGGCGCAGTGCGTCGAGCGGGCTGACCAGGCGCTCCTCGAAGCCGTACGCGCGCTCGCCCGAGACCGATGTGGCGACCTGGCCCGCGGTCGGGCCGATGAGTGCGAGATCGCGCAGCGCGGCGTGCGACAGCGGCAGACCGCCGTCGTTGGCGAGCAACACCGCGCCCTGCACGGCGACTTCGCGGGCGACGCGGGCACCGGCCTTGACATCGATCTCCTTGTGGGCGGGGACGCGGCTGCCGTCGAGCATGCCGAAGGCCTCGTACCGGCCGAGGATGCGGGAGACCGCGGTGTCCAGGGCTCTCTCGGGGACGGAGCCGTCCTTGACGGCCTTCTTCAGGGGCTCGCCGTAGAACGAGCCGTCCCACATCTGCATGTCCTGGCCCGCTTCGAGTGCGGCCGTGGAGTGGGTGGCGCCCCAGTCGGAGGTGACGAAGCCCTTGAAGCCGAGTTCGCCGCGGAGGATGTCGGTGAGGGTGGTGCTCTGCTCGGAATTCCACTCGCCGTTGAGGTGGTTGTACGCCGACATGACGGAGGCGACACCGGCGCGGACGACGGCCTCGAAGGCGGGCAGGTACAGCTCGTGCAGGGTGCGGTCGTCGACGACGAAGTCGTAGGAGTTCTCCGGCTTCTCGCGGTCGAACTCGTGCAGGCGCTGGTTGTTGGCGAGGAAGTGCTTGGCCTGGGCGAGCATGCCCTGCGCCTGGACACCCTCGACCTGGGCGGCGCCGATCAGGCCGTTGAGGTAGGGGTCCTCGCCCGACTGGTCCTTGTTGCGGCTGAAGAAGGGCGTGCGGGAGAGCTCGATCTGCGGGGCGAGCAGGACGTCCATGTCCAGGGTGCGGCCCTCGCGGCCCATGACCTCGCCGTACTCGCGGGCCAGTTCGAGGTTGAAGGACGCGCCGAGCGTCGCGACCGGCGGGAGACCGGTCGCGGACTTGGTGACGTTCACGCCTGCGGGGCCGTCGCTCAGGCGCAGCTCCGGTATGCCCAGGCGCTTGATACCCGGCAGGTATCCCGCCTGTCCCAGCCTCCGCGGGTCGGTGGCGCCGTGGACGAGGCTGATCTTCTCGTCGAGGGTGAGGCGGGCGACGAGACCCCGAACGCGGCGCGTGGCGGCGGCCGCGCCCGGGGGGACGGTGGATCCGGCGCCGACCCCCTCGGCGGCAGCCGCGGCGGGTGTGGCGGCGGCGATCGGGCCGGCGGCGGCCACGAAGGCGAAGGCGGCTGCGGTGCCGCCCAGTTGCTTCATGAGTTCACGACGTGTGGTGGCAGGCATGGCGAAACGGCCTCCGAACGCGGCTCTGGGCGTGCCGGCCTGGGTCGGCGACGCCAAGAGCTGAATGCGTCATCCGCGCCAGTGCGGTTTACGGGGCCTGAGTCTTGATTGGTTGAACACTTAAGGTCAAGGCTCGTGTCAGCAAAACTTTGTGGGGTGTTCAGTTTTTTCCCCGACGGCTGGCACGCCCTCTCCCGCGCCGGTCATTGCGACCTCGTGAACGCCGCGTCGCGCGGGGAATAGAAGGGCGATCATGGCCGTCGTCCAAGGGGACACCCACGTCGATCCATGTCGATGCATGGTTCACGGTTCGAAGCGAGGGAGCACATGTCCAAGGCGTACGTATTCACCCGGTTCGGCGGCCCCGAAGTGGAAGCCTTCACCGACCGGGTCCTGCCGGAGCCAGGGCCGGGCCGGCTCCTGGTCGCGGTGCGGGCGGCTGGGGTCAACCCGGTCGACTGGAAGCTGCGGGCAGGCAAGCGGAGGCCCGGGGCGCCGCCCGCCGAGTTCCCCGAGGTGCTCGGCAGTGAGGTCGCCGGAGTGGTCGAGGCGGTCGGCGCGGGCGTCGAAGGCTTCGCGGTCGGCGACGCGGTGTTCGGCAACCCGGAAACCGGCGGCTACGCCGAGCACACCCTCCTGCCGGCCTCCATCACCGCGCACAAGCCGCAGGGCCTGACCTTCACGGAGGCCGCCGCGCTGCCGGTCGCGGTGGCGACGGCGTACGACGGTGTACGTCAGCTGGATCTGCCTGCCGGGGCGACGCTGCTGATCACCGGGGTCGGCGGCGGTGTGGGCGTGGCCGTGGCGCAGTTGGCGCGGCACCTCGGAATTCGTGTCGTGGGCACGGCGAGCGCGGGCAAGAAGGACTTCGTCGAGTCCCTGGGTGCGGTGCATGTGCCGCCGGGGCCCGACCTGGCTGATCGGGTACGGGCGGCTGCGCCGGGCGGCGTTGTCGACGCGATCTTCGACCTGGTCGGCGGCGAGGATCTGGTGGCGGTGGCGTCCTTGCTGCCGCTCTCCGACCGCGAGGGGAAGCTGATCACGGCCGCGGCCAAGGAGACGGTTGCCGAGCTCGGCGGGGCGGCGGTCGCGCGGGCGCGGACCAGTGAGGTCCTTGCCGCGGTGGCGGAGCTTGCTGTCGACGGGGTGCTGCGGCCTGAGGTGACGGCGACGTATCCGCTGGAGCGGGCCGGTGAGGCGCTCCGTTCGGTGGAGGGCGGGCATGCTCGGGGCAAGGTTGTGATTGAGGTGGGCGCGTGAGGGCGGTCGCTGGCCTTGAGGCCCAGAGCGGGGTGGAGCCCGGGGAGCCCCTGGAGGAGGACCGGCGTCCCCGGGAGGACGGGGAGTTTCGGGAGGGTGGGGAGTCCCGGGAGGGTGGGGAGTTCCGGGGGGACGGGGAGTCCCGGGAGGACCGGCATCCCCTGGACAACCCCGCCTATGCCGCCTTGAACGGGCCCCATGCGCGGTTCGCCGAGCGGCGGGGGCGCGTGGTCCGGTATCAGCCGGACGTGTCGCCGTGGCTCGGTCTGCCCGATGCCCCGGAGGCGGGCGACTGGGCGGATCTCGCCGCGCTCGCGGGGCCCGGTGTGGAGGTGCCGCTGCCGGGTGTGCGGGTGGCTCTGCCGGAGGGGTGGGAGGTGGCGTTCGACATGGAGGGCGTGCAGTTGGTGGATGACGGGGTGGCCGCCGCGCCCGATCCGGAGGCTGTGCGGCTCGGGGCGGATGATGTGCCGGAGATGCTGGACCTGGTCGCGCGCACGCAGCCCGGTCCCTTCCTGCCGCGCACCGTCGAGCTCGGCACGTACCTCGGCATACGTCGCGGGGGCGCGCTCGTGGCGATGGCCGGGGAACGGTTGCATCCGCCGGGGTGGACGGAGATCAGCGCGGTCTGCACGGACCCGGCCCACCGGGGCGAGGGGCTTGCGTCGCGTCTTGTCCTGGCGGTGGCCGACGGGATACGCGGCCGGGGGGAGACGCCGTTCCTGCATACGTCGGCGCGGAACACCGATGCCATCCGGTTGTACGAGTCGCTGGGGTTCCGGCTCCGTCGTAGGACGAGGTTTCTGTCGGCGCGGGTGCCGGTGCGCTGAGGCGCGGGTGCCGGTGCGCTGAGGCGCGGGTGCCGGTGCGCTGAGGCGCGGGTGCCGGTGCGCTGAGGCGCGGGTGCCGGTGCGGTGCCTGTTCGTCTGTGGGGGCGGGGCCGCGCCGGTATGTCCGTCCTCGCTATCCGCCGGTGGGCGCTGCCCGCTTCGGTTGGGGGAGTGCTGAGTACCGTGCTCCGGGCAGACATACCGACACGTCCCCTCGCGTCTCGATGCCGACTGCGGGTGCGTCGGGGCCGGTCCCCATGGCTGGGGTGCGTCGCTCCACCCCCGCCCGTGCCAATCAATCCCCCCGCCCGCCACGCGGGGCAATCGGGCAGGTGGGCGGGAGAGCTTGTTCGTGGGGGGCAGCCGCCTAGGGGAACGGGCGCCGGCAGGCGAGGCGGGCCCGCTGCGGAGGGGGCCGAGGCGGGCCCCGGGTCACAGAAGGCAGAACTCGTTGCCCTCGGGGTCAGCCATCTCCACGTGGTCCGGCCTACCCCGCATCTCGTGCTCGCACAGCACCCTCGCCCCCGCTGCGGTCAGCCTCTCGACCGCCGCGACGACCCGGGGCCAGCGGATCTCCCAGGGAGTCTCACGGCCACCGCCCACCTGGACATCCAGGTGGAGCCGGTTCTTGGCCGTCTTCGACTCCGGGACTTTCAGGAAGGAGAGGCTGGGGCCCGAACCGTCCGGGTCCGACAGATAGGCACCGTCGTCCCACTCCTCCTGCGGAACCTCATGGTGAGCGAACCAGGCCTTCCAACTGGCGAAGCCGGCCGGCGGTGGCTTCTCCGCGTAACCCAGGGCAAGCGACCAGAACTTGGCCAGCTCGCCCGGGTTCGCGCAGTCGATGGTCACAGTCCACTTGGCCGACATGGATGCTCTCCCTCTTCCCCACAGAATGCGATGGACCGAGCGTGCCATGAGGGACTGACAACAGGGCTGCGATGATCAACGGATGAGTCCCGTCATCTCCATCGGATCCGCCGCCGCCCGCCCCTGCACACTGGTCGTGTGCGGGGGCTGCTGCTGCGGCGACGCGCGCAAGCACCCCGCCACCGACCACGACTGGCAGTTGGCGCGGATGCGGGCCGCCGCCGCGGAGTCGGCAGGGCGGTTCGCGGTGCGTACCAGTGAGTGCCTCGGGCCCTGCGGGCAGGCGAACATCATCGTCGTACAGCCCTCGCGAGAAGGGCGCAGGCGGGGTGGCCGAGGAGTCTGGGTCGGTTTCGCCATGGACGACGAGTCCATCGACGACATACTCGCGTGGGCAGAGGCGGGCGGGCCGGGCATCGCGCCACCGTCGGCAGCGCTCACGCTGCAGGTGGTCGACCCCCGGAAGGCCTGAGCCTCAGGCCGCCGTCTTCGAGCCTTCCAGGACCTTGTCGAGGAAGCCGTGCAGGTTCGCCACGGTGCGTGCGTTCTGTTCCTCCAGCGTGAGGCTCTCCTCGAAGCGGCGGGCAAGCGCCGTGGTCTTCTTGCCTCGTACGTAGAGGGAGCAGGCGAGGTCAGCACAGATGTAGATGCCGACCGAGTTGCCCTGGCGGCCCGCGGGGCCTGCGAGGGGCGCCACGAGCAGCGTGATGCCGGAGCCGGACTGCGGGGTCACGCAGACCGAACAGATGCTGGACTTGAGCAGGCTCTTGCGCGCGCCCGTCGAGGCGCGCAGCGCGATGCCCACGTACTCGCCGTCCCGCTCCGTCACGATGTAGCCGCGGTCCGGGGCCTTGGGGTCACGCCAGCCGAGGAAGTCCAGGTCTGACCAGGGGGTCTCCGGGAAGCCCGCAGGGAGAGTGAGCCTGCGGGCTTCGCCCTTGGAGCAGTTGACGAAGGCCGCGCGAATCTCTTTCTCGCCGATAGGTTCCATGATCCGGAATTTACCAACACGAGCGCTCAGCCGTCCTCCCCTTTTCCGGCGGGAGAGCAGACAGGGGGCAAGCCCCCACCCACCCGCGGTCGGCACCGAGACGCGAGGGGACGTGTCGGTATGTCTGCCCGGAGCACGGTACTCAGCGCTCCCCCGACCGAAGCGGGCAGCGACCAGTAGCGGATGGCGAGGACGGACATACCGGCGCGGCCCCGCCCCCACAGACGGAGCAGAACCGCACCCGCCCGCCCCCGGGCAGGCCCGGCCCGCATCACCTCAGGTACCCCAACCCCGGATGCACCCCCCGATACCCCTCCACCAACCGCCGCGCCACCGCCACGGAATCCACCAGCGGATGCAGCGCGAACGCCTTCACCGCAGTGGAACGAGAGCCGCTCTCCGCCGCAGAGAGCACCTCCCGCTCCACCGCCTTCACCGCGCACACAAGCCCCGTCGCATGCAAGGGAAGTGGATCGACGGCCATGGGATGCGCACCGTTGGCATCGACGGAGCACGGCACCTCGATCACCGCGTCCGCGTCGAGGGCCGAAAGGGTCGTACGGTTGCGGACGTTGAGAATCAGCGTCGTCCGCTCGTCCCGCGCGATCGCCCGCATCAGGGCGAGGGCCACCTTCTCGTACCCTCCGGACTCCAGGTCCTCGGCCGCCCGCTCCCCGACACCCGCGGCCTCCCGGTTCTCGGCCATGTACGTGGCCTCACGCTCGGCCCGCGTCGCATCCCAAGCCTTCAGCGCCGGGGCCGAGGCCGAAATCGAAGCCGAAGTCGAGGCCGCAGCTGACGGCGTCTCCCCCCGCCCCAACTCCTCGTAGAAACGCGCCTGCTGGTCGCGCAGGAACGCCCCCCGCGTCTGCTCGGCCTCCTGATAGGCGCGGACCGCCTCGCGGTTGAAGTAGTAGTAGTGCAAGTACTCGTTCGGGACGGCTCCCAGCGACTGGAGCCACTCCGCGCCGAAGAGCCGCCCCTCCTCGAACGAGCCAAGCATCTCCCTGTCGCCGAGCAGCCGCGGCAGCTCATCGCGTCCCGCGATCCGCAGGCCCCGCAGCCAGCCCAGGTGGTTGAGTCCCACGTAGTCGATGAACGCCTCGTCGGGGTTGCCGCCCAGCATGCGTGCCACGCGGCGGCCCAGACCCACCGGCGAGTCGCAGATGCCGATAACGCGGTCGCCGATGTGCCGGGACATCGCTTCGGTGACCAGGCCCGCGGGGTTGGTGAAGTTGATGACCCAGGCGTCCGGGGCGTGCTGCCGCACCCGGCGCGCGATGTCGACGGCGACGGGCACGGTCCGCAGGCCGTACGCGATACCGCCCGCGCCGACGGTCTCCTGCCCCAGCACCCCCTCCGCGAGGGCGACCCGCTCGTCGGCCGCACGCCCCTCCAGGCCCCCCACCCGGATCGCGGAGAAGACGAAGTCCGCGCCGCGCAGGGCCTCGTCGAGATCGGTGGTGGCCGTGACGGCGGGCGCGTCAGGCACCCCGGCCGCCTGGTCGGCGAGGACGCGGGCGATCGCGCCGAGCCGGCCCGCGTCCAGGTCGTGCAGCACGACCTCGGTGACCCGGCCTTCGGCATGGTCGCCGAGCAGCGCGCCGTACACGAGCGGAACGCGGAATCCGCCGCCACCGAGAATGACCAGCTTCACGTCTCAACCACCTTCTGTCGGATCAGTTGTCGCAACACCTAGCAACCTGTCAGAACTCACCCATCGACAGAGGTCACCTGGTAATTGGCGCCCCGTCCTTTAGGGCCGGGAGGAATCCGGCTTCCCGTGGAGCGGGGCAGGGAAAGAGGCATCGCCGTCAGGGCGATTCCTCGTCTACCCCGGCAGCGCGGAGGCCGACCTCCAACATGTAGACCAGCTCAGAGTTGAGGGACCGCCGCTCGGACTTGGCATGGGATGCCAGACGGTTACGGAGATCTTCGGGGAGTCGCAGAGTCATGCGTACCTCGTTATCCATGGTGCTATTATGGCGCCATGGCGACACTAAAGAAAACGGGAGAGGCCGGGCACGCCCGGTGGACCTTCCGCATCCGCGTGTCGTCCACCGCCCTTGCTGATCTGCACGCGGAGTGGGACCGGTGCCGGTGGGTCTGGAACGAGTGCTGCGCGAAGTCCAAGCAAACACATCTTTGGAACAAAACCCGGCCTCAGGGCGTCGATCAGCGTACGTGCGGTCCGGCACAGCTCGACAGGATGCTCACCGAGGCTCGCGCCACGAACACCTGGCTCCGTGAGGGCAGTTCGGTTTCGCAACAGCAGGTGATCCGGGACTTTGGGAAGTCCCGCGCGAAGGCGCACAAGGACATCAAGGAACGATTGCCGATGCGGCAGCGGGCCGGGATGCCCAAGTGGAAGAAGAAGCGCGAGACCCGGCCGAGCCTGAACTACACCAAGCGCAGCTTCCGGTTGAAGGACGGCAAGTTACACCTGGCGGGCGGGATCGTTCTGACGGTGGTGTGGTCGCGTGACCTGCCCACCGACCCGTCCAGCGTGCGCGTCTATCAGGACAGCGTCGGACATTGGTATTGCTCGTTCGTTGTGCCCGCCGAGATCCAGCCGCTCCCCGAAACGGGCGTGGTGATCGGCATCGACTGGGGCGTGAAGGAGACCGCAACCACCACATCCGACGCGCACGACCTAACCCACGCCCAACACGGCAGGAAGTCGGCAGCGCATCTCGCCCGCTACCAGCGGATGATGAAGCGCCGCAAGCCGAAGCGCGGGCAGGCCGAATCCAAGGGATATCGCCGGGCAAAGAAGCTGACGGCGAGACTTCACAAGAAGATCGCCCGGCAACGCCAGGACACTGGCCGCAAGTGGGCCAAGTCCGTGGTCCGTGGTCCGTGACCATGACGCCTTGGCCGTCGAGGACTTCAAGCCGAAGTTCCTCTCGAGGTCCACCCTGGCCAAGAAGGCCGCCGACGCGGCGATCGGCGCGACGAAGACGGCCCTGATCGAAATGGGTCGCAAGCACGGACGTGCTGTTCACTTGGTACACCCCGCGCACACCACCATGGACTGCGCGCAGTGCGGAGCGAGAACCAAGCACGCACTACCTCTCTCGATGCGAACCTATACCTGCACCGCATGCGGGGCCACATCCCCCAGGGATAAGAACTCCGCCCGCGTGATGCTGGTCCGGGCTGGTCTCAACCCGGTTGGTGCTGAGGGCATAAGACCACTTGGGGCGCTGCCCCAAGTGGCTGCCTGAGCCAGAAATCCCCACATCAGCCCTGGAGGGTGAAGAATTCCCTCCCTTCAGGGGAGGGGAGGATTCAAGTTACGTACGATTGCCCCTGCAGACCGGCAGCGATCGCCCCCGTTATATTCTTCGCCGTCCTGCAAGAAGGCCGCTGGCCTCCGGGCCCGGCACGACTGTGTGCCGCTGTAGAACTGATGACTTGGGGGGGACGGTGTCACCGGATCCGGGAGATGCCGTCGGAGAGGCGGAGGAGAGGTCCGGCCACTGCCCGGTCCGGCGCGCAATGCAGGACAGCTCGCGGGCGGCGGGCCTGCCCCACACTCAAGCTCTCCTCCACCCCGCCCGCCAACGCATCAACGTCCTGTTCGCCATGCTCCGCGACGGCACCTTCTACGAACCTCGCGAGCCCAGGACCGCTGCCCTCGCCGCATGAACCCCGGACCGACGAACCACCTCGAACCCGGCACGACAGGGTTGACGCAACCCATAGGTTCCCCCACGGAGGTAGCGCACCGATGACACCCCTCAAGACATCCGCGAAGGCATCCGGCGCCCTGCTCGGCGCACTCGCGCTGACGCTGGCGACCGGAGTCGGCGCCCAGGCCGACACCGCCCCGAGATCCCCCGGCGGCTGGCAGGAGTCCGGCGTCTCGGTCGTCGACTCCCTCACCGGCAGTCAGGGCCTGGCGAGCCGCGCCGACGGCAGTCTCCTCTACCGCGGTCTCGCCTCGGTCCCGCTCGATCTGCGGATCAAGGGATGGACCCACATCGGCGACCCGGACATAGCCGACGGCCACACCGTCGACGCCTATCAGGGCGGCGACGACGCGAAGTCGAAGATGTTCGCCGTCACGACACCCGACGAGAAGCGCTACCTGTACGAGCACAAGCTCGACGCGGGCGAGAAGCTCAACAACTCCTTCGCGGCGGTCTCCCCCGACAAGCAGTGGCTGGTGTCGGGCGAGTGGGGCGACCAGAACCGTCTCCAGGTCTTCCCCGCCCCGCTCCTCAACTCCTCGACCCCGCCCACCGGCGGCGCGCTCCCCCAGGCCGGTCAGATCTCGCTCGACAAGCCGGTGCGTGACATCCAGGGCTGCGACTTCGCCTCCGCGACCCGCCTCGTGTGCGCGTCCAACGACGCGTCGAAGGAGCTGTGGCCCGAGGACCGCCCCGTCCTCCAGGTGGACCTGGAGCACGCGCTCGACGGGAAGCAGGTCACTGGCAAGGTCACGAGCTTGTTCGCCGCCCCGCAACGGAGCATCTGCTCGGGCACGTTCGAGACGGAGGGCGTCGACTACGACTCGGCGCGGCGCACGTTGCGCGTGGAGGTCGTACCGCCGGTGCCTTGCCTGGTGACGACATCGGTCTACTCGTACCGGCCGACGACAGGCTGACCACCAGGGGATGACCTGCACACACCGGGCGCGGGGGGGGGATGGTCGCGGTCATGACACAGCAACACCGGCACGCCCCCGCGCCCGGCTCAGGCCTCTCCGGGCCGGGCGGCGATCTCCCGCAGCAGGGTCATCACCGCTCGGGCGCGGGCGCTCTGCGCCACACCGCCCATGGAGACGATCTTGACTTCCAGTGGCGGTCCGCCGTCCCGCAGCAGTAGTTCCGCGATCTCGCCGCCGCCGTAGGTCTGACTGGTCGCAGGCCGCTGGTTGAGCACGGAATACCCGAGTCCTCGTGCCACCAGCGAGCGCACGGTCTCGTAGCTGCGGGTGCGGTACCGGACGTCGGGTGCGGTGCCGGTGGCGGCCACCAGGGCGTGGAAGTAGTCGCGGCTGTGCGGGAGGTCGAGGAGGACCAGGGGTTCGGCGGACAGCTCGGCCAGCTCCACACTGCCCTGCCCGGCCAGCGGGTGGTCGGCCGAGACGATGACGTAGGCCGGAGCGCGGGCGATCGTCTCGCTGTGCAGCTCCGGCTCGGACGACAGACCGAGGCCGTAGGTGAGGGCGAAGTCGATGTGTCCCGCCGCAAGGGCCTGGACGAGCTCGTCCGTCTCCGCCTCCACCACGTCGATCTCTATGCCGGGATGGCGACGGGTGAACTCGGTGAACAAGGGCGGCAGATAGTACGGGGCCAAGGTCACGAAGCAGCCGACGGCGACCGGCCCGGAGAGGTTCTCCCCGTCGCCCCGGGCCTCTTGCTCGACCTCGCGGGCACGCGCCAACAGGTCCCGCGCCTGCTGCTGGAGCCGCTCCCCGGCGGGTGTCAGGGTCAGGCCCCGGCCCCGCCGCCGGATGAAGAGCTGCACCTGCAGGTCCTGCTCCAGGTTGTGGACGGCGGCGGACACGGCCGACTGGGCGATGTGCAGCTCGGCCGACGCCTCTGTCATGGAGCCACGCTCGGCGGCCACGAGGAAGTAGCGCAGCTGAACGAGGGTGAAACCCAGCGGTGATGTCATGCGAGACCCTTGCGCCCGGTGAACCGTGTCCGCACCGACCCTATGCGGCGGCGACGCCTACACCCGCTCGGCAGGCGTGTCGGAGATGTCCTCGGGGCGCAGCAGCGTGGTGCCGACGGTCTCCTTCAGGGTCAGGGCGGCGACCAGGCCGCCCACCGCGAACACCATCAAGTACGGGCCCGGCACCAACGTGCTGCCCGTCGCGGAGATGAGCACGGTCATCAGGTAGGGCACGGTCCCGGCGAACAGCGCCGCGGTGATGTTGTACGCGACCGAAAGACCGCTCTGGCGTGTGCGGGTGGGGAAGATCTCCGCCGACCACACCGCGTAGGTGCCGAGGATCGCCGCCAGGATCACGCCGAGCAGCAGGCCGGCGATCCAGGTGCCCACGAGCCCGGTCCGCATCAGGAGGAAGGCCGGGGTGGACAGGATGAACAGGGCCGCCGTCGCCCCGATGAACACCGGCTTGCGTCCCACCCGGTCGGAGAGCGCGCCGAACAGCGGCACGAGCGCGAGACCCATCAGTGAGATGGCGGTGGACAGCAGGGCCGCGTTGCCGTCCGAGTGGCCCAGGTGGTCGGTCTCGTAGGTGACGAGGTAGGTCAGCACGGCGTAGAAGGGCACGTGCATGGCCGCCATCAGGCCCGCCGCCTGGAGCAGTTCCCTCTTGTGGGAGCGGAGCAGCTCCCGGGCGGGACTGGTCGGAACGGTGTCGTTCGCTTCGAGCGCCCGGTACTCCGGGGTGTCCTCGATCTTGCTGCGGATGATGAAGCCGATGACGCCGAGGGGCGCGGCGATCAGGAAGGGGACGCGCCAGCCCCAGGAGGTGAGTTGGCTCTCGTCGAGAGCGGAGGACAGGATGAGGAAGACGAACGACCCGGCGAGGAAGCCGAGCAGGGAGCCGACCTCCAGCCAGCTCACGCCGAATCCGCGTCGGCGCCGTGGTGCGCTCTCGGCGAGGAAGCTGGCCGCGCTGCCGAACTCGCCGCCCGCGGCGAAACCCTGGATCAGGCGAAGTACCACCAGGAGTACCGGGGCTGCGATGCCTATCGAGTCGTAGCCGGGAAGCAGACCTATGGTCAGGGTCGCGCCCGACATCATGAAGATGACCAGTGACAGGGTGCGCTTGCGGCCGATCCGGTCGCCGAGCGGTCCGAAGACCAGGGCGCCGATGGGCCGGATGCCGAACGAGACGGCGAAGACGCCGAACACGGCGAGCAGTCCGGTCGTGCTGTCCCCGGCGGGGAAGAACACGGTCGCGACCGTGCCGGCGAGATAGGCGTAGGCAGCCCAGTCGAACCAGTGCACAAACACGCCTACGGCTCCTGCGGCGACGCTCCTGCGCAGTGCGACCACGTCGGTGGCCGGCTCGGTGGGCGGCTCGGCCTCGGTGGTCGTGGCACTGCTTTCACGCGTGGGCATACGCGCCTCCTTGGGGAAAAGGGATTCCGAAGCTGGAGCTGTGCGGGTGCCGCCGACTTCGTGTCGTCAGGGTCGGGGAGGTGGGGCCGCGCTCCGGTCCACGCCGGTCCAGGCCAGCGCGACCGCGCCGTCGAGCAGGGCCCGCTCGGCGGTCCCGCCCACGCAGTAGGCGGCGAACTCGTGCTGGTGGTTGGTGGCGGGCAGGGAGCCGATGCCGATGTACGGGTGGATCGCCGATACGACCTGCGAGACGTTGCCCATGTCGGTGGAGGCGCGGTTCATGCGCGCCGCCTGGCCGGGTGGCGCGAACTCGCGGCCCAGAGCGAGGGCGTTGGCCCGGTAGTGCCCGAGGGCGGTCTCGTCCGTGCGGAACTCCGCGTAGGGCTTGCTCTCCGGTTCGATCACCAGGTCGCAGCCGGTGGCGAGGGCGCCCGCCTCGAAGGCCCGCATGACGCGCGGTTCGAGCTCGGCCAGTTCGGCGAGCGTCTCGGCCCTGACGTACCAGCGTCCGCTCGACCGGTCCGGGATGGCGTTCGGGGCGTCCCCGGCGTGCGTCACCACGCCGTGCACGCGCGCCGACGACGGCAGTTGCTGGCGCAGCAGCCCGATGGCGACCTGGGCCACGGTGAAGGCGTCGGCCGCGTTGATCCCGGCCTCCGGGTAGGCGGCGGCATGCGCGGACTTCCCGGTGTAGGAGACCTTGGAGTGGCTGACCGCGAACGGGCGGGCCTCGGCGACGTCGACCGGCGCCGGGTGCACCATCATCGCGAGATCCACGCCGGTGAAGGCGCCCCGGTCGAGCATCTCGATCTTGCCGCCGCCGCCCTCCTCGGCCGGGGTGCCGTAGACCTCCACGGTGAGCCCGGCTTCGTCGGCGACGGCCGCGAGGCCGAGGGCCGCGCCGACCGAACTCGCCGCGATGAGGTTGTGGCCGCACGCGTGACCGAGGCCGGGCAGCGCGTCGTACTCGGCGCACAGCGCGATCCGGACCGGCCCGCTGCCGAACCGGGCGTAGAAGGCGGTGTCCAGGCCGAGATAGGACGAGGTGACGTCGAACCCCGCGCGGTCAAGGAGTTCCGGTACGGCGGCGGCAGCCCGGTGTTCCTGCCAGGCGGTCTCCGGATCGGCGTGCAGCCGCTCGGAGAGGCCGATCAGTTCCTCGGCGTGCCGGTCGACCGCGTGCCGTGCCGCGTCCTTCACCGTCCCCATCACAGGCTTCGTCCCCATCACAGGTCTCCCGGCACGCCGTACGAGGGAGAGGTGGCGGGATCGAGTCCGCGACGCACATAGTTGTCCCGTTGCGGCAGCCAGACGTCGAGCAGGTCACCGAGCCGGTCCAGGGGGTCATCGGCCCAGTCCACCCGCAGGTCGGTGACCCGCCAGCCGACGTCCGCGACGACCGCCATCCCGGCGGAGTACACAGGACCCTCCTCGCCACCGGCCGCGACGGCGGCCTGCATCGCGGCGAGCAGCCGTTCCTCCAACTCCCCGGTGGCGGCGGCGTACGCGTCGAGGAGTACGCCGGGGACGTGCTTGCCGGACAGCATGTTGCCGGCCGCGACCGCGCCGTCCGCGGTGGCCGAGGCGAAGGTGCCCAGGGTGTGCGGACCGCTGAAGGCGACCCCTGGCCCTGACCGGCCGAGGACGGTCAACTGCCGGTAGTCGATGGTCTCCTTGTTCCCCGCGGCGCCGGTGACGTCGGCCAGGGCGCGTTCGGCGTCGCCGTGGTCCGCGAGGCCGTCGAGGAGGCTGGTGCCGAGCATGGGGTCGGTGATGTTCTGTGACGTCGCCGCGCCGATGCCGGGCCGCAGATGGACGACCCGGGCGGCGACGGCCGGACTCGACGAGCTGGCCGCGATACCGAACCGCTCACCGTCCCGGACCACCAGAGAGAACGTCATGCCTGCTCCCCCTCGGGAAGTACGGCGGTCTCGGGAAGCACGGCGATCGCGTCGATCTCGCACAGCCACTCCGGCCGGGCAAGAGCGGACACCACAATGCCGGTGGAGATCGGGTGGACGCCCTTGGTCCAGCGGCCCACCGTGCGGTAGACCGCCTCGCGGTAGCGCGGGTCGACCAGATAGATGGTCAGTTTGACCAGGTGTTCCATCCGGCCGCCCGCCTCTTCGAGCAGCATCTTGATGTTCGCCATGGCCTGTTCGGCCTGCGCCTCGACGTCGCCGATGCCCACGGACTCACTGGTGTCGAGGTCCTGGCCGATCTGGCCCCGGACGTACACCGTGTTGCCGGCGACGACGGCCTGACAGAGGTCGTTGTCGAGGTTCTGCTCGGGGTAGGTGTCGCGGGTGTTGAACGGACGGATCCGGGTGTGCCCGCCGGCGACGATCGGGGCCTTGGCTGCCTGAGGGCCCTGGTTCGTGGAAGTCATCGTCTGCTCCTCAGGTGGTGGGGGTGGCCGCGGCGACGCCGGGCCGGTCGGTGGTGCCGTACGCGAGGTAGCCCCGCCGGGTCGCGATGTGGTCGGCGACGTACCGGGCGTCGTGCCAGACACCCCAGATGAAGCTGGATCCGCGGCGGGACAGCCAGGGCAGGCCGAGGAAGTAGACGCCGGGCTCGGAGGAGATTCCGCGTCGCTGCTCCGGGCGGCCCTTCTCGTCGAAGGCGTCGACGTCGAGCCAGCCGTAGTCGGTGGCGAAGCCCGTCGCCCAGACGATCGAGGTGACGCCGGCCTCGGCCAGGTCAAGCTCCTGCCGGGGGTCGCTCACGCACTCCGGATCCGGCCCGAGGACGTGGGCCTGAGGCTCCTCGGGGAGGTCGAGACCGTTGCGCTCGACGTACTCGTCGGCCGCCCGGAGCAGTCCGAGGTACTTCTCGTCGCCGAGCGCGATGTTCGTGGCGAGGTCGGGCGCGAAGCGCAGGACGCCGTCGTCACAGGACGCGGTCATCCCGAGCAGTTCGATGCCGTCGGCGGCCAGGGCACGGAAGTCCACGGTGTGGCCGCCGCGCGCGCCGCTGACCGCGATGGTGACGTGCTCGGCTCCCTGAGGAGGCGTCTCCGCGTCCCAGAGCCCGAGCACGCCGAGCCACCAGCAGAAATCACGCCCGCGGTACTCGCGCGGAGGACGGTCGTGCGGACCGACGGAGAGGAAGACCCGGCGGCCGGAGCGGCGCAGCTCGTCCGCTATCTGCACCCCCGAGGAACCGGCCCCGACCACCAGGACCGAGCCCTCGGGCAGCTGCTCAGGGTTGCGGTAACCGCTGGAGTGGATCTGCACGGGGACGGCGCCGTCCGGGACGATGGGCGGGAACACGGGCCGCTGGAACGCCCCGGTCGCCACCACGACGAAGCGTGCGTCGATCGAGCCCTGCGACGTCTCCACCCGGAAACCCGGCCCGCCTGTATGCCGGTGCACGTCGGTCACTTCGACGCCGCAGCGGACCGGGGCACCGATCTTCTCGGCGTACGCGGCGAAGTACTCCGCTACCTGGTCCTTCGAAGCGAAGCCGTCGGGGTCGACGTCGGTGAACTCGAGGCCGGGGAAACGGTCGTGCCACGCGGGCCCGTTCGCGACCAGGGAGTCCCACCGCTCCGAGCGCCACCGCTCGGCTATGCGGTGCCGCTCGAGCACGACGTGCGGCACTCCGTGAGCCCCCAGGTGCTCACTGGCCGCCACGCCCGCCTGGCCGGCTCCGACGACGACTACTTCGGTTTCTTCGCTCGGCACTTCATCCTCCACTCAGACGGCAGTTCATCCCGGTGTCGCGTTGACTGTGCTGCCGTGCGAGCCATCCTTGAACGCAGCATGAATTCTGTCCAACAGATGTTTCCGTTGTAGGCAATCTGATTGTCAGATGTGTGACGAGACAAGGGGATGCGCCGCCGACAGGGGTTCACACTCGCCGCGACGAAGAGGGCCCTGAAAATCACGGACCCCTTCCGCGCCCTGCACGATCGCCTGGTCCAGTGGGACACGGTCCACTTCGGTGAACTGACCGAGCTTGAAGACGGCTGCCAGGTCCTGGCCTCAGTGACCGGTCGAGCGGAGCGCAGCCGACCATGCACCGGCCGCGCCGAGCGGCGGCTGCGGACCCTCCGGCCCTTGCGGGCCCTGCTCGCCCGGAGCCCCGTCAGCGCCCGCGGGACCGGGCACGCCGGTTGCCCCCGCAGGTAGCCACCGGGAAACCGTCACCCCATGTCGCCGAACTCGCCCCGGACCCCCACACGCCCGATCCGCGTAGACCTCACCGTGACCTCGCGCGCTGGTACGACGCCCAGCTCGACGATGACGGCACGGTGGCAGCGGTGCAGGTCCCAGCGAGCCCCATTGGCGTGAATGACCGCATCAGACGAGTCGTTCTTGCCCTTCTTGTACCGCTTGCACTGGACGAGGATGCGTAAAAGCGGGCGTGAACAGGGGCGTTCCTGGGCACGGGACAGGATCATGACAGAGACCACCACGACCGCCACCCGCCCTGCTCAACGGGTCCGCCAGCTCCTCGCCGCCTCGGTCGGCAACGCCGTTGAGTGGTACGACTGGTACGCGTACACGTTCCTCGCGACGTACATCGCCGACCAGGTCTTCCCCAAGAGCGCGGACAACTCCCTCGTACCGCTGCTCTCCACGTTCGCCGTCTTCGCCGTCGGCTTCTTCATGCGTCCGGTCGGCGGGCTGCTCATGGGCACGGTCGCCGACCGGCGCGGGCGGCGTGCCGCGCTCACGGTCACCATCCTGCTGATGGGCGGCAGCAGCCTGCTGGTCGGTCTGACGCCGACGTACGCGTCCGTGGGGGTGCTCGCGCCGGTCGTGCTCGTCCTTGCGCGGCTGCTCCAGGGGCTCTCCGTGGGCGGTGAGTTCGCGGCGTCGACGACTTTCCTCGTCGAGTCCGCGGGGCCAGGACGGCGCGGCCTCTTCTCCAGCTTCCAGTACGTGTCGACGAGCGTGGGTCAGCTCGCCGCGTCCGGCGTCGCGGCCCTGCTCGTCGGCACGCTCTCGGACGGGCAGATGGACGGCTGGGGCTGGCGGCTGCCGTTCTTCATCGGCGCGGCGCTCAGCCTGGTCGGCTTCTGGATCAGGCAGGGCGCGTACGAGACCCATCAGGCACCCCAGGACCCGTCCGAACGCCCCGGCCTGTTCGACGCCCTGCGCAAGTATCCGCGCCAGTCCCTGCTGATCTGCGGCATCACGGCCGGCGGCACGATCGCCTACTACACGTGGACGTCATACCTTCCGACGTACGCCGAGCTCAACACCGACATCAGCAAGAGCCAGGCCCTGCTGTCCGGCACCCTCTCGCTCGCGTTCTTCGCGCTGCTCCAGCCGGTCGGCGGCCTTCTCTCCGACCGCTTCGGCCGCAGGCCGCTCCTGCTCTTCTTCGGCCTGGGCTTCGCCGTCCTGAGCGTGCCCCTGCTGCGGTCCCTGAACGGCTCGTTCGGCTCGCTCCTGATGGTGCAGTGCGCGGGCATGGTGCTGCTCACCGGCTTCACGTCGATCTCGGCCGCGGTGAACGCGGAGATGTTCCCCGCACACGTACGGGCCGCGGGAATCGGCTTCCCGTACTCCCTCACCGTCGCACTGTTCGGCGGCACGGCCCCGTACATGGGCACCCTGTTCAAGGAGATCGGCAACCCGGGCCTCTTCCCTTGGTACGTGGCCGTGCTCTGCCTCGCGTCTTCAGCGGTGTATCTCAGGCTCCCGGAAACCGCCCACAAGGAGCTGGAGCGCTGAACCGCTGGCTCTCCGACCCGCTAACTCCCCTTCGGCACCGCGGCGATCGAGCGGCCCGCCCACTCCGGGGCCGTTTCCGCGAGGGCCGTCAGGTGTTCGCGGATCGTGTCCGGGAGGGGGGCCGAGCGGCCCGCGTTCTGGTCGACGTGGATGGCGAGGAGTTCGGTGGTCGCCACGGGGGCGGCTTCCGGCGCGATCTCCGCGTCGGGCTCCTCGACCACGTACAGCTCATGGGTGAAGCGGGCCTTCTTGGCGTCCGCGCCCAGGATGCGGGTGCGGACGGCGAGGTGGGAGCCCTCCGCGACGTCGTCGAGGTAGCGGATGTGCGCCTCGACCGTGTAGAGCGAGCAGCCGGTGGACTCGCGGTATCCCGCGTGCAGGCCGGTCTCGATCATCATGGCGTCGGTGGCGTAGCCGAAGACGAGGACGTAGAACGCCTCGCTCATGTGGCCGTTGTAGTCGATCCACTCGGGACGGACGGTCCGGTGCAGGAGCGGCAGGGGCTCGATGGGCAGGGGCTTGAGAGGCAGGGACTCGCTCACTTGGTGTCCTCCGTCGTGCGCTGCTGCGGCAGGCGTCCCGTCGCCCGCAGTACGTCGATGACTCCCTGATCGCGCTCGGCCACCAGGTCGGCGATGGTCCGTCCGTCGGCCGCGTCGTCGCATCCGGCGACCACGGCGTCGTACAGCTCCTTGTCGAGCTCGGGTGCTTCGAGGCGCGTCCACGGCGACTTCAGGGACGGGCCGAAGTGGTCGAGCATGTGGGCCATGCCGCCCTCGCCGCCCGCGAGCGCGAAGGTGAGCATGGGGCCCATGAACGCCCAGCGCAGGCCGGGGCCTTCGGTGATCGAGTCGTCGATCTCCTTCACCGTGGCCTCGCCGTTGGCGACCATGTGCAGGGCCTCGCGCCAGAGGGCTTCCTGGAGGCGGTTGGCTATGAAGCCGGGGACCTCGCTCGCCATGGTGATCACGGACTTGCCCGCGACCTCGTAGAAGCGCGAGGTCCAGGTGACCGCGTGCGGGACCGTCTTGTCACCGCCGACCACCTCGACGAGCGGGATCAGGTAGGGCGGGTTGAAGGGGTGTCCGACGACGAGGCGGCCCGGGTCGGTCGCCTCGGTCTGCATGTCGGTCATCGGGTAGCCGGAGGTGGAGGAGGCGATGACGACTCCGGCGGGCGCGGCCGCGTCAAGCTGCGCAAGCAGATCGCGCTTGAGCTCCAGCTTCTCGGGGGCGCTCTCCTGTACGAACTGGGCGTCGGCGACGGCCTCTTGGAGCGTGGGGGTGACGGTGAGGCGGTCCGGCGACGCGCCTTCGGCGAGGCCGAGCTGGGTCAGCGCGGGCCAGGCCGCGTCGACCAGGCGGCGCAGCTTCTGCTCGGCGTCGGGGGCCGGGTCCCAGGCGGTGACGTCGTAGCCGCGGGCGAGGTAGTGGGCAACCCAGCCGCCGCCGATCACTCCGGCGCCGACGCAGGCGATACGGCGTACGTCCTCGGGGGCGCAGGGAGCGGGGGGTGTGGTGATGTCGTTCATGGAGGGGGTCCTACTCGTCGTGGGGGTGCGGCGGGGTCGTGCCCCGAAGGGGCGCGGGGAACTGCGCGACCAGCCACAGCCGGCCCGCAGCCGGATATCCGCGCAATCCAGCGAAGCGCTACCGCTTGAGGCCGAGCTTCTGGCGGGCCTCGTCCGGTGTGGCGACGCGCGAGCCGAGGTTCTCGGTGATCTGCACGGCACGCTCGACGAGTTGGGCGTTGGAGACCTTGTTGCCCTTGCCGAGGTAGAGGTTGTCCTCGAGGCCGACGCGGACCTGACCGCCGAGCAGGATCGACTGGGCGACCCACGGCATCTGCATGCGGCCGAGCGCGAAGCTGGCCCACTGGGCGCCTTCGGGCAGCATGTTGACCATGGACTGCAGGACGCCCGGGTCCGCGGGGGCGCCCCACGGGATGCCCATGCAGAGCTGGAAGACGGTGGGGTTGTCGAGCAGCCCTTCCGCAAGCAGCTGCTTGGCGAACGCGAGCTGACCGGTGTCGAAGATCTCCAACTCGGGCCGTACGCCGAGCTCTTGGATGCGCTTGGCGCCCTGACGGAGCATGTCGGGCGTGGAGATGTAGAGGTTGTCGCCGAAGTTGAGGGAGCCGCAGTCCAGGGTGCAGATGTCGGGGAGCAGGTCCTCGACGTGCGGAAGGCGGTCCAGGCCGCCGACGAGGTCGGTGCCGGGCAGCTCGCCGAGCTCCTTCAGCGGCTCGACCGGGTCGATGACGAGGTCGCCGCCCATGCCCGCGGTGAGGTTGATGACGACGTCGGTGCCGGTCTCCTTGATGCGCTCGACGACCTCGCGGTACAGGCGGGGGTCGCGCGAGGGGTCGCCGGTCTCGGGGTCGCGCACGTGGATGTGCACGACGGCGGCGCCGGCCTCGGCGGCCTCCACGGCGGAGGTGGCTATCTGCTCGGGGGTGACGGGGACGTGGGGACTCTTGCGTACGGTGTCGCCCGCGCCGGTGAGGGCGGCGGTGATGATGACGTCTTGGTTCACGGGCATGGTGAACTCTCCCTCGGGGGTGGGGTGTTGGTGCTCTTCTAAAGTTGGGTCTACGCGTCGTCGCGCGGGGCGGCGAGCGTCGCGTCGACGTACACGAGCAGCGCCTCGTGCATGTCGTCGGGAGTGGTGCCGTCCGTGCCGGGGGTGGAGGCGAGCACCTGGGTGGCGAGGCCGTCGATCAGCGCGGTGAGCCGGAGCGCGGCGGACTGCGGATCGACGAGGCGGAACACGCCCTGGTCGACACCGCGCCGCACGACGTCGGCGACGGTCGCGCGCCACTGCCGGTAGTAGTCGGCGTGCAGCCGTCCGACGGCGGTGGAGCGGGCGGCCTCCGCCCACAGGTCGAGCCAGACGCTCCACTGCCAGCGCTGCTGCGGGGTGCGGGGGATCTGGAGCTCGATCAGCTGGCGCAGCTCGTCGGCCGCGTCGGCCGCGTCCGCGATGCGGGCCGCGCGGCGGGCGGTGTCCTCGTCCATGCACCAGCGGACGGCGGCCTCAAGGAGGTCGTCGCGGCCGGGGAAGTGGTAGTGGATGGCGGCGGTGCTGGTGGCACAGGCTTCGGCGATGTCCGCGACGCGTACGGCGTGGAAGCCGCGCTCGGCCACGAGCCGCACGGTTTCGCGGACGATCTGGAGAGGACGGCCGCCTTCCGGGGCTGCGACCGTGCGTTCCCGGCGGGCCGGGGGTGTCACGACGTTCTGGGTGCCCAGGAGCCAGCCCGCGTCCACACCGCCGGTGTCCGCGATGCGGGCAAGCTCCGCCGCGGTGAAGCGGCGGGTGCCGCTCAGGGAGCGGGAGAGCTTGGAAGGGTCCATCACGACGCGGCGGGCGAATTCGCGCTGGGTCGCACCGGCGTCCGCGATGACCTTGCGGACCCTGTCCGCGACCTCGGGGTCTTGCTGCATGGGCGGTCACGCTACCTGGGCATTGCGCTGATCGCAATCTACGGGACAGAATTTCTGCAGCTAGAACCCGGCATTGCGATCCTGACTGACGTATCAGTTACTGCAACAGCTTACCCACGCACACCCACCCACCAGCTCACCCCTGTCATGCGGGGCAAACGGGTGGGTGGGAGAGAGATCCGCCCGGAGCCGAGCGACTAGGTCCTGTCCTGGACCCCCCTCACGAACTCGTCCAGGTACGGGTCGGCGATCTTCACCGGCCCCAGCTGATGGTGCTCCGCCGGGTCGACGGAGATCGCGCGCGCCTGTCCCGCGAGGGACTCCATCGCCGCACGCTCCCGCGTCGCCTCGGCGTCGTCCCCCTCCTGGGCGGCGGTCAGCGCCGCGAGCCCATGCTTCAGCGCGGCACCCCACAGCTCCGTGGCGTCCAGCCACTGCTTCGCGTCGTGCAGGAACTGCGTGTCCGGCACCCCGGAGCGCAGCACCGCGGGGACCCGTTCGATCCCCCGGGCGGTGGGCCGCAGTACCCGTACCGCCCCCGAGGGATCACTCTCGTACCGCTTCCAGAAGGCATCAAGCTTCGGCCCGAGCACGGGCGACTGCGGCTGCCAGTTCGACTCACCGAAGGTCGGTGCCGCGTGGTTGAGGTCCACGAACGTCTGCACCGCGTCGGCGACCCGCTGATCGCCCCCGGCGAGATACAGCGCCGCCTGCCGCCCCGACCGCGACCGGTCGTACCCCCGGTCGTTCCAGGAGAAGTCGTTCATGGTGAAGACGGCGAGCTTGCTGGCCCCCTCCTGGTTCATCGGGTTGGACACGATGCCGCTCAGGTGACCGGACAGGCCCGGCTCACGCTTGTCGTAGGGCGCGAGAAGCAGTCGCCCCGCCGTGCGCGCGAAGTCGTTGACGGGGTAGTTGTCCCAGACGAACACCTTCCGTCCGAAGAGCTCGGCGGCCTTCTCCGCCTGAGCGTTGGTGATCTCGGGCGGGACCACGTCCGTGCCCGTCCACATCACCTCCACGGCGCCGTCGAGCTCGGCCCGCATCGTCTGCTTGTACGCGGTGTCCGTGAGGTCCCCGTACTCCGTGGGCACCATCTGCAGCGGATTGGCGCCCTCGTGCTTCGCGATGAAGTCCTTCTGGATCGCGTTGAGGAGCCCCACCTGCGCCTTCGCCGCGGGGCCACGGCCGGGTTCGCCGAACTTCGCCTTGTCACCCTCGCAGTTCCACTTGGTGTAGCTGATGTCGTCCAGCGGGACCGAGAAGGACCGCACCCCCAGGTCGTACATCGCCTGGAGCTTCGCCGTCAGCGCCTTGACGTCCGCCGGGTCCGAGTAACAGATGGAGCCGCCCGGCGAGACCGCGAACGTGAAACGCACATGGTTGGCGCTCGCGCGGTCGACCAGCTTGCCGAGCTCGGTGAGCTTGTCCGCCGGGTAGGGGGCGCGCCACTTCTCACGGTGGTAGGGGTCGTCCTTGGGCGCGTAGACATACGTGTTGGCCTTGGTGTCGCCCAGGAAGTCCAGCTGGTCGAGGCGTTCGGCCTCGGTCCAGGGCGGACCGTAGAACCCTTCGATGCTGCCGCGCAGCGGCATGGACGGGAAGTCGGAGACCTCCGCCCCCGCTATGCGCCCGTGCGAGATGAGCTGCGCGAGGGTCTGCGCCGCGTAGAACTGACCGGTCGCGTCCTTGCCGCCGAGCGCGACGGTGCGGTGCTTCGCCCGCAGCGCGTACCCCTCCGCCTGCTCGGGCACCTCCGTACCGCCGAGTGCCTTCGCGATGTCGGGCCGGGTCGCCGGGCCGAGCAGGACGGTCAGCGGTGCACGGCCCGAAGCCTTCGCGCGTACGTCGATGTGGCGCACCCCGTGGGCGCGCAGCGTCTCGGTGACCCGGCGCCGGGCCGCCTCGTCGGTGTCGTCGTGGACGACGAGTTCGACGCGCCGGGCGAGCGGCACGTCGTCGCCCGCGCGAGTCATGTGCTGCGGGGTCGGGGAGACGACGGGAAGCCGGCGGGCCGCGGTGTCCTTCTGCGGCGCCGAAGGCGCGGCGGCAGCCGACGGTGCCAGGGGGATCGCCAGGACGGCCAGTGCGAGGAGCGCCGTCCCGGGCCTGAGAGTGCGTGTGGTGCGGGGCATGGGGCCTCCGAACTTCGGGATGGGGTGCGGGGATCGGGGGGCGGGTCAGTCCCGCGTGTGCGCGCCGTACAGGTCGAGGTCACCGTCGAGTTCCAGTGCGATGACCGTGCACAGCGGATCGAGCAGGTCGTCGGTGAGATGGACGTACTCCCAGCCGGGTACGTCCCCGAGGCCGCCGACCCGCTCGCGGCGGACGACCGTGTCCGTGCCGAGCACGCGGGCGGACGTCACGCCGTTGCGTACGCCCCGCAGCACCACGTACTCGTTGGGCCGGTCGAAGAGGAACAGATACAGGGTGCGGCGGTCGGCGGAGAGCGTCGACGGACCGTAGAAGTGGCCGTGCGGAAGGCCCCGTCCCGTGCCGTAGACCGCTTCGGCGTGCCGTGACGTCCACTCCCCCAGCGCTTCGAGGCGCTCGATCTGTTCGGGGAGCAGCGTGCCGTCCTCCTTCGGGCCGACGTCGAGGAGCAGATTGCCGCCGCCTCCGATGGCCTCGACGAAGATGCGGACGAGTCGGCGCGGTGACTTGTGGTGGGTGTCCTGCGGTTGGTAGCCCCAGGAGTCGTTGACGGTGAGGCACAACTCCCATGGCTGTGCGGGTGGTTCGATCGGCACGCCCTGCTCGGGGGTGGCGTAGTCGCCGTGCCCGGTGAGGCGTCCGTTGACGACGGTGTGCGGGGAGAGCGCCCGGATCTCCTCGGCGAGTTCCGCCATCCGCCACTGCTCCGCGCTGCGCTCCCACTCCCCGTCGAACCACAGCAGGTCCGGTTCGAAGCGCTCGATGAGTTCGCGCACCTGTACGCGGTGGAAGGCGAGGAAGTCCGCCCACCTCTCCCCTGATTCCTCGCCGACGGCGGGCATCGAGTAGCGGTTGCCGCGCTCGGCGGGGTCCTGTCCTTCGGGGCGCACGGTGGCGTAGTCGGGGTGCGACCAGTCCAAGTGCGAGTAGTAGAGGCCGACTTTGATGCCTCGGGCGCGCAGGGCGGCGACATACGGGGTGATGAGGTCGCGGCCCGCGGGGGTGCGCTTGACGACGGACAGGCCGTTCGCCGCCGTGTCCCAGAGGGCGACCCCGTCATGGTGCTTGGCGGTGAGGACGGCGTAGCGCGCGCCCGCGCGGACGAAGAGATCGGCCCAGGACTCGGGGTCGTACGCGGATGCGGTGAAGCCGTCGAGCTGCGCCATGTAGCGGTCGTAGGGCACCCGGCCGTCGAAGAAGGACCAGGACTCGGCGACTCCGTCCACGCTGTAGATGCCCCAGTGGAGAAAGATCCCGAGCTTGGAGTCCGTGAACCACGGCTGAATCACAGGCAGCTCTCCTCGACGTGCGTGTCCACGTACGTGCGACCGGTTGACATCGTTGTCCGGGCAGAAGCGCTTGATCGCGAGCAGGCTAGGTCGAGAAAGATGCCATGTACAAGGGGGCGGGGGATGCTCGTGTGAACTCGCCCTGTTGAACTCGTCCTGTCGCGACCATTGACCGACCAAGAGACCAAGTGATTTATTCACTTCATGAGTTACGGCAGTCAACCCTCCCTGTCCGAGCGCCTGGCGGACGACATAGTCGAGATCATCCGCACCGAACGCCTCACCCCCGGCGACGCGCTGGCCTCGTCCCGCGATCTTGCCCGCCGCTTCGAGGTCACCACGCCGACCGTGCGCGAGGCGCTGCGCAGGCTGGAGGCGACCGGCGTCGTGGAGTTCCGGCACGGTTCAGGGACGTACGTGGGTCCCGGTGTGGACCGCAGGCTCCTGGCCAACCCGCATCAGCCGCGCAGCGACCGCGCCTCGGTGCTCGAACTGGTCGGGGCGCGCCTCGTCCTGGAACCGGCGATCGCGGCGGCTGCCGCGCGCTCCCAAGCGGAGGACGGGATCGAGCAGTTGGCGTTCGCTGCGGGCAACGCCCTGCTCCCGCCCGAGGAGTCCTTGGATCAGTCCGTGCACTTCCACGTGGCGCTCGCGGCGGCCAGCGGCAACGCGCTGCTCCGGGAAGCGGTCGAAGCCCTGCTGTACGTGAGGGCACGCGAGCAGGTGGAGATCCGGCACCGCTACAACGACCGCGAGCGCGACCACGCCGAACACGTGGAGATCTACGAGGCGGTGCGGTCCGGCGACGCGACGGCGGCGGAGCGCCTCACCCGCGAACACCTGACGGCGATCCGCGACGCGGTACTTGCGGCGGACTTTCCCGGGGAGGGCTCCCGATGAACGACGACACCCCCAGCCAACTCCCGCACCGCTTGGCCGAGATGACCACTCTCGAAGCCGCCGAAGCGGTCCGCGCCAGCCCTCTCGTCATCATTCCCGCGGGCGCCTTCGAGCAGCACGGGCCCGGGATGCCGCTCGCCACCGACACCATCCGGGCCGAGCATGTCGCCGACCTGGTCGCCTCGCAGCTGGCCGGACGTGCCGTGGTCGGGCCCTCGCTCGGCATCGGGGTCTCGCCGCACCACCTGGCCTTCGCGGGCACGGTGAGTCTGTCGACGGGGACCCTTGCCGCGCTCGTCCGTGACTACGTCGACAGCCTGCACCGGCACGGCTGGCGGGACGTGCTCGTGATCACCGGGCACGGCGGCAACAACGCCACGCTCACCACCGTCGCGCAGGACCTGCTCGTCACCCATCCCGGCCTGCGGTTCGCCTGGACGCCGCTCACCTCACTGGCCCCGGAAGCCGTCGCGGCCATGCGGCCCAGCGAGGTCCATGGGCACAGCGGGGAGGCCGAGACCGCCCAAATGCTGCACATCGCACCGGAGTTGGTGCACGGCGAACGTCTCACCCCGGGGTCAGTCACCCAGGACGAACTCGACCCGCTCTCCCGAGTCGCACGCCGCGGCGGCCACCCCGCCCTGACCCTGCCGTACGACCGGCTCAGCCCCAACGGCGTACTCGGCGATCCCCGCCGCGCCACGCCCGATGACGGCCGCGCGATAGTCGACGCCGCCGTCCACCGCATCGTCATCTTCGCCAAGGAGTGGCTGGACACCACCGGCTGACTGCCCGTCATCAACTGACTTTCCGTCACCACCCCTCCCCCTCCATCAGTCCCCCCTCAGTCGGCCGCGCCCCGCGCCGTCGGCGGAAGGAGCCTGCCTTGAAACGCGTACTGTCCCGCACGGCCGCCTCTGTCATCGCCGGACTCACCCTGTTCGCGGGGGTGGGCCTGTCCTCTCCCGCCTCTGCCCATGCCGGTGTCTCCGGGTGCCGCCAGGCCTCCCCGCAGCCTCCAGGCACCACCGCCCCGCACACCCTCACCAGCGGCGGCCTGACCCGGACCTACCAGCTCCACCTGCCGAAGGGCTACACCGGCGACCGCGCCTTGCCCGTCGTCCTCGCCTTCCACGGCCGTGGCAACACCGGCAGCGGCACGGAGGAGTTCAGCAAGCTGTCGTCGCTGCCCGCGATCGTCGCGTACCCGGAAGGTGTCGTCGGCACCGGTGACGGGCAGCGGCAGGCGTGGCAGGGCGCTCCGTACGCCGCGCCCGGCGTGGACGACGTGGCGTTCACCGGTGATCTGCTCGACTCCCTCCAGGCCCGCCTCTGTGTGGACGCCCGGCGCGTGTACGCCACCGGGAAGTCCAACGGTGCCGGGTTCACCGCGCTCCTCGCCTGCCGGATGTCCGGCCGCATCGCCGCGATCGCCCCTGTCGCCGGCGCCTTCTATCCCGGCACCGGCGAGAACTGCCGCCCCAAGCGCCCGGTCCCGGTCATCGATTTCCACGGCACGGGAGACGCCACGATCCCGTACGCCGGAGACCCCGACCGCGGCCTCCCCGCGCTCCCTGACTGGCTCACCACCTGGGCCGACCGGAACGGCTGCCGCACCCGCACCCCGGACCGGGCCACCGCCCCCGACATCACCGAGTCCCGCTGGACCGGCTGCGCGAACGGCGCCGAAGTCCGTCATGTGGCCGTCACGGACGGCGGGCACACCTGGCCCGGCGCCGACAGCTACAGCGGCGGTGGTTACACCACCCAGAGCATCGAGGCCCACGAGGTCGCGTGGAGCTTCCTGCGCCGCCACCACCTGCGCTGAGCCACCGCCCCGTCCCCTCCTCACCAGCCCCCTCACCAGCCCTCCCCACCCATCCCCCGCGGAGCCGCCATGTCCTCCCCGCCCCCAGCCCTGCCGGACGCGCCACCCCCACCACCTTCCACCGATCCGCCGCTGCCCCGCATCATCCGCGCGATGGCCGTCGTGGAGCGTGCCGGGAACGCGCTGCCGCACCCCTTCTGGCTGTTCTGGATCCTCTCCGGCATCCTCGCCGTGATCAGCGCGGTCCTCGCCGGGTTCGACGTCTCCGTCATCGCGCCCGGCGACGGCAAGCACGTCGCCGTACAGAGCCTGCTCAGCGGGGACGGGCTCGCGATGGCCGTGTCGACGATGATCGAGAACTTCGCCGCGTTCCCGCCGATGGCGACCATCGTCGTGGTCATCATGGGTGTCGCGGTCGCCGAACGCAGCGGGTTCCTGGCCGCGTTGATGAAGGTCGGCGTCTCCCGCGTGCCCGCGTCCTGGGTGGTCTTCGCCGTCGCTTTCGCGGGCACGGTGGCCCATGTGGCGTCGGCCGCCGCCTACGTCATCCTCGTACCGCTCGGCGGGCTCGCCTTCCGTGCCGTGGGCCGCTCCCCCGTCCTCGGCATCGTCGTCGCCTACACCTCCATCGCGTCGGGCTACGACGCCAGCCCGGTGCCGACGCCGAACGACGCCATCTTCGCGGGGATCACCACAGCGGCCGCGAAGATCGCGGGCGGCGACGACGCGTACGTCTCGCCGCTCAGCAACTGGTTCTTCAACATCGCCTCCTCCCTCCTGCTCGCCGCCGTCATCACCCTGGTGACCCGCTTCGTCCTGAGCAAGCGCCCTGACCTCGACGCGGACCCGGACGCCGACCTCGACGACATCGGCGCGCTCAGCCTCAGCGACCGCGAGCGCTCCGCCCTGCGCCGGGCGGGCGTCACCTTCCTGGTGGCCGTCGCGGCCCTCACCGCGGCCGTCGTCCCGGCCGCGTCGCCCCTGCGCGGCGACGGCGGAAGCATCGTCGAGTCACCGCTCCTTGACGGCATCGCGGTGATCGTCGCCTTCCTCTTCGCGCTCGTCGGCATCGTCTACGGGGCCCGCTCCGGGTCGATCAGCAAGCCCGGTGACGTGCCGAAGCTGATGGCCGAGGGCGTCAGGCAGATGGCTCCGGTGCTCGTCCTGTTCTTCGCGATCGCCCAGTTCCTCGCCTACTTCGACTGGACGCACATCGGCGACGTCCTCGCCGTCAAGGCGGCCGAGGCGCTCGAACACAGTCAGCTGCCGATCGTGTTCGTCTTCCTGCTCGTCCTGCTGCTCCTGACCGTCGTGAACGTCATGGTCACCAGCGGGTCCGCGATGTGGGCCCTGGCCGCCCCCGTCCTCGTACCGATGCTGATGCTCGTGGACGTCCCGGCCGAGACCACGCAGGCGCTCTTCCGCATCGCCGACTCCGGTTCGACGGCCATCACGCCCATGAGCCCATACTTCGTGATGGCGCTCGGTTTTCTGCAGCGGTACCGCAAGTCGGCGGGGCTCGGCACCCTCGCCTCGTACACGCTGCCGCTCGCCGTCGCGATGACGGCGGCCTGGACGCTGCTTTTCCTCGCCTGGTGGGCGCTCGGCATCCCGCTCGGCCCCGGCGCACCGGTGCGCTGACGTCACGCGATGGTGTGACGCTCGGGCGATCATCGCATCGGTCTCTCCCGCGCGGGTAGTGCTCCGCTGCCCGTCAGACACCGTGCGAGGAGAACGCCGTATGCCGCAGCCCTTCGAACTGCCCAGCTTCTACATGGCGCATCCCGCGCGTCTCAACCCCCATGTGGAAGAGGCACGGGAGCACTCCAGGGAGTGGGCTCGTGGCATGGGGATGCTGGAGGGTTCGGGCGTCTGGGAGCAGCGTGACCTGGACGCCCACGACTACGCACTGCTGTGCGCGTACACCCACCCCGGCTGTGACGCACCCGCGTTGTCGCTGATCACCGACTGGTATGTGTGGGTGTTCTTCTTCGACGACCACTTCCTCGAACTGTTCAAGCGGACCCAGGACCGTGAGGGCGGCAAGGCCTATCTCGACCGGCTGCCCGCCTTCATGCCGATGGACCTGTCGGCGCCCGTGCCGGAGCCGACGAATCCGGTCGAGGCGGGTCTGGCCGACCTGTGGGCGCGGACAGTGCCGTACATGTCGCGGGACTGGCGGGCGCGGTTCGCCGAGAGCACGGAGAACCTGCTCAACGAATCCCTGTGGGAACTCTCGAACATCAACGAGGGCCGGATCGCCAACCCCGTCGAGTACATCGAGATGCGCCGCAAGGTGGGCGGCGCGCCCTGGTCGGCGGGGCTCGTCGAGTACGCGACGGGGGCGGAAGTCCCCGCTGCCGTCGCCGACAGCAGGCCGCTGCGCGTCCTCAAGGAGTCGTTCTCCGACGCCGTCCACCTGCGCAACGACCTCTTCTCGTACCAGCGGGAGATCGAGGACGAGGGTGAACTCTCCAACGGCGTGCTTGTCCTGGAGAAGTTCCTCCACTGCTCCACGCAGGAGGCGGCGGACGCCGTGAACGACCTCCTGACCTCGCGGATGCAGCAGTTCGAGAACACGGCGCTGACGGAACTGGCGCCGCTCTTCGCGCAGACCGGTTTACCACCGAAGGAGTGCGCGGACGTGCTCGCGTACACCGAGGGCCTCCAGGACTGGCAGTCCGGCGGGCACGAGTGGCACCTGGTGTCCAGCCGCTACATGAACAAGGGCGGCGCCGCCCCTTCACCGCTCGCGGGACCCACCGGGCCCGGCACGTCGGCCGCCGGGATCAAGGCGCTGATCGCCGCCACGGGCGCGCAGCGGCTGCGCGGCTACACACATGTCCCCTTCCGTCGGGTGGGTCCTTCCCGGCTCCCGGACTTCAACCTGCCGTACGAGACGAGGCTCTCGCCCCACTTGGCGGCGTCCCGCACCCGTACCGTGGAGTGGGCGGACCGGATGGGCATGCTCGAACCCCAGGCCGGGGTGCCGGGTTCGGACATCTGGGACGCGCGCAAGCTGCACGGATACGACTTCGCGCTCTGCGCGGCAGGCATCCACCCGGACGCGGCCCCCGAAGCCCTGGACCTGGACTCGCACTGGCTCACCTGGGGGACGTACGGGGACGACTACTTCCCCGTGGTCTTCGGCAGGCCCCGCGATCTCGCGGGAGCCAAGCTCTGCAACGAGCGGCTCTCGCTCTTCATGCCGCTTGACCTCGCCGACATGCCGGTGCCGGGGAACGCGTTGGAGCGGGGCCTCGCCGACCTGTGGGAGCGCACGGCGGGGCCGATGGATCAGGATGCGCGCCGCACGCTGCGCACCGCCGTCGAGGTCATGACGGCCGCCTGGCTCTGGGAGCTGGACAA
This sequence comes from Streptomyces sp. NPDC056486, assembly GCF_042795295.1. Lineage (NCBI taxonomy): Bacteria > Bacillati > Actinomycetota > Actinomycetes > Kitasatosporales > Streptomycetaceae > Streptomyces > Streptomyces sp. NPDC056486. The sequence continues at coordinate 28,628 of NZ_JBHTSF010000042.1, read as the reverse complement.
CCAGGCGCAGAACCGTATCCCCGACCCCGTCGACTACATCGAGATGCGCCGCCTCACCTTCGGCGCCCCGCTGACGATGAGCCTGTGCCGCCTGGGCAACGGCCCCCAGGTCCCGCAGGAGATCTACCGCACGGGCCCCATGCGGAGCCTGGAGAGCTCAGCCGCCGACTACTCGGCCCTGATGAACGACGTCTTCTCGTACCAGAAGGAGATCGAGTACGAGGGCGAGGTCCACAACGGCATCCTCGTCGTCCAGAACTTCTTCGGCTGCGACTATCCGACGGCGCTCGGCATCATCGACGACCTGATGAAGTCGCGGCTGAGCCAGTTCCAGCACGTCGTGGCGCACGAACTCCCCGTCCTGTACGACGACTTCGAGCTGCCCCAGGAGACGCGGGACATCCTCGACGGCTATGTGCGCGACCTGGAGAACTGGATGGCGGGCATCTACACCTGGCACCGCGACTGCCGCCGCTACCGCGAGGAGTACCTGTCGCACGGCCCGCTGCCGACCCCGTCGGGGTTCGGCATGGCGGCGGTACGTCCGGACTGGCTGCGGGAGTTCGGCATCGCAGCCGGTCTCGGGCGGGGCTGAGTAGGCCGCCCGAGACCGACCGGCTATCCGGCGTCCCGGGGCTCCGGCAGGATCTGGCGGAGCCTCGGGTCGGGGTGGCGGTCGCGCTGCCACTCGCGCGGGTAGCCGACCGAGACCTCCTGGAAGCGGACGCCGTCGTGCCAGGTGGTGCGGGGGATGTGCAGGTGGCCGTAGACGACGGCCGCCGCGTCGTACTTCACGTGCCAGTCGGCGGTCAGCTCGGTGCCGCACCACAGGGCGAACTCCGGGTAGTGCAGGATCCGGGTGGGGTCGCGCACCAGCGGCCAGTGGTTGATCAGGACCGTGGGGAGACCGGGCGTCCGCCGGGCGAGCATCTCCTCGGTCAGCGCCACGCGGGCGCGGCACCAGTCGTCGCGGCCGAGGTAGGGATCGGGGTGCAGGAGTATCTCGTCGGTGCAGACGACACCCGCCTCGTGGGCCGCCTCAAGGGCGTCCCGCTTCGCGTAGGTGCCCGCGGGACGGAACGTGTAGTCGTAGAGCAGGAACAGCGGTGCCACGGTGACCGGGCCGCCCTCGCCGCGCCACACCGGGTAGGGGTCCTCGGGGGTCGCGGCGCCCAAGGAGCGGCACAGGTCGACGAGATGGCGGTAGCGGGCCTCGCCGCGCAGCTGGTTCGGGTCGTCGCGGGGCGTCCACAGTTCGTGGTTGCCCGGCGTCCACACCACCTTGGCGAAGCGTTCGGTCAGGGTGCGCATCGCCCATTCGATGTCGGCCATGCGCTCGGCGGTGTCCCCCGCGACGATCAACCAGTCCTCGTCGGTCTCCGGGCGCAGGGACTCGAGGAACTTCCTGTTGTCGTCGTACGCGACGTGCAGATCGCTGATGGCGTACAACTTCGGTGTCTTCTCGCGTGCTTGTGTCACTCTGTGAGGCTAACCGCACCGCTTGCGCCGCGTGGCGTGATCAGTGAGGGAGAGAGCAGCGGCCCGTGCCGCCCGCCCCTCAGTGGTGCCCGTCCCCGCCGCCGCTCTGCTGGATCTCCAGGTACTCCTCGGGCGTCGCCTTGGGCACCTGCGCCGAAGGGCCGAACATGGCCCGGCCGAGGCGCGCCCGCAGCTTCTCGCCCCGGGTGACCTTGCGCGCCACGCCGTGCGCGTCGACCAGCGGACCGATCTCGTACGGCTTGGGCTGCTCGTGTGCGGTCAGCTTGTACAACTCGCCCTGTGAGAGGGGTACGTGGACTTCCACGTACTCACCGTGGGGCAGCCGCTTGATCGTGCCGCTCTCCCGGCCGTGCAGCACCTTCTCGCGGTCGCGGTGCTGCAGCCCCAGGCACCATCGGTGCGTGACGAAGAAGGCGAGCACCGGTGCGACGAAGAAGGCGATCCGCACGAACCACGTGATCGCGTTGATGGAGAGATGGAAGTGCGTGGCCCACAGGTCGTTGCCGCCGCCGATCATCAGCACGCCGAACACCGTCAGCCATGCCACACCGAGGCCGGTGCGCACGGGAGCGTTGCGCGGCCGGTCCACGATGTGGTGCTCGCGTTTGTCGCCGGTGACCCAGGCCTCGATGAACGGATAGACCCCGATCGCCGCCAAGATCAGCGGGAAGAGCGAGAACGGGATGAAGACGCCGAGTTGGAGCGTGTGCCCCCAGGCGTTGATCTCCCAGCTGGGCATCACCCGGATGAGCCCCTCGGAGAAGCCCAGATACCAGTCGGGTTGAGCGCCGGTGGAGACCAGATCGGGGCGGAAGGGGCCCATGGTCCACACGGGGTTGATGGTGGCGACCGCGCCCATGATCGCGAGGACGCCGAAGACGAGGAAGAAGAACCCGCCCGCCTTGGCGATGTAGATGGGCATGAAGGGCGCGCCCACCACGTTCTTCTCGGTCTTCCCGGGCCCGGCGAACTGCGTGTGCTTGTGGAAGAAGACCAGGATCAGATGGGCGACGACGAGCCCCAGCATGATCCCCGGCAACAGCAGCACATGCACGCTGAACAGCCGCGGAATGATGGCGTCGCCGGGGAACTCCCCGCCGAAGAGGAAGAGGGAGATGTACGTCCCCACCACCGGGATGGCCAGGATCGCGCCCTGCGCGAAGCGGATACCGGTGCCCGAGAGCAGGTCGTCGGGGAGCGAGTACCCGGTGAGCCCCGTGATGAGGCCGAGGAACAGCAGTGTCCAGCCGAACACCCAGTTGAGCTCACGCGGCTTGCGGAACGCGCCGGTGAAGAACACCCGCATCATGTGCACGAGCATCCCGGCGACGAAGACGAGCGCGGCCCAGTGGTGGATCTGCCGGATCAGCAGACCGCCGCGCACCTCCATGCTGATGTCGACCGTGGACTCGTACGCCCGGGTCATCTGGATGCCCTTGAGCGGGGTGTAGACGCCGTCGTAGATGACTTCGGAGCCGCTCGGCTCGAAGAAGAACGTCAGATAGACCCCGGTGAGAATCAGGATCAGAAAGCTGTAGAGGCAGATCTCCCCGAACATGAAGGACCAGTGGTCCGGAAAGATCTTGCGCATCTGGGTCTTGGCCAGGGTGTTGATGCCGAGGCGGCCGTCCGCCCAGTCGGCGAGCCGCTCTCCCTTGCCGGCCGGAGCCCGCCGTTTGCTGTCCCGGGTGTTCTCGACGCTCTCACTCATTCGTCTCCCCCTCAGGCGGCTACCAGGTTAGATCGAGGGATCCCCGGAGCCAACAGGCCTTTCTGGACTGCTGGTTGAGGATCATCGGAGGTGCTGGTCAGGCCTGCTGCGGGTGGCCCACGTCAGGGGCCGATAAGTCGATTGCCCGACCGTGTTTCCCTGTGAGACATTCACTGTTCCTCGCGGCGGCCCATTTCCTCGCCGCCATCTCCTCAAGGAGCCCGTCATGACGCTCGGCACGGTGCCAGGCCTGGTGCTCGGCGACGCCTCCCGCACTTCGACGCGGGAGCCGCACCACCTGATCTGACCGGCCCATGATCTGACCGGCCCGGCCCTGAGCCGCACCTCCCGCTCCTCGTCGAAGTGCTGTTCGTGCCCCTGCACGTTCACTCTCTGAGGAGTACTTGTGTCCGAGACCCGCTGGATCCACTGGATCGACGGCGACGCCGAACACACCGCCCGCTGGCACTCCGAGACCGGAATGCCCGCACCCCGCCGTGTCGTCCCCGCCGACGACCGCATGAACGCGTCCACCGCCCACCGCCTGACCTGCGAAGGCACCGCCCTGCTGTGGCAGGGCGACTACCACCAGGCACGCCAGCTGCTGCGGGCCCTGGGCCGCCGAGTCGACCGCAAGACCTCCGCGGCGCCCACCTCACCGACAGCCGCCTTCCACCTCCAGCGCCGCGCCAGTGGCCACCGGGCCCGCGTGCTCGGCAGGCTCCTCGTGCCGCTGGGCGCTGACCACACGCTCGCCCTGCGCAGGGCGCCGGATGTCCGGGCCGCCTGCGAGGAGGCGTACGGCCCGCCGCCGTCGACGCCCTCGGTGGTCTCGCTGCGGGAGCTGCTCGGTGTGCTCGGCGCGCACCAGTGGCGTACGAAGGGCGTGGACGTGCCCGCGATCGGCGCCCGGATCCACCCGCACTACGGGGTGTTCTCACCGGTCAGGGGCGAGTACGTCGACCTGGTGGCGCGGGCGCCCCTGCCCCGCCCCGCGTCGCACGGCGGATCGGCCTTCGACCTCGGCACCGGCACCGGCGTGCTCGCCGCGGTCCTGGCCCACCGAGGCGTCAGCCATGTCGTGGCCACCGACAACAACCCCCGCGCGGTCGCCTGCGCCCTCGCCAACATGAGCCGCCTCGGCCTGACCCGGCAGGTGGAGGTCACAAGCGGCGGCGAGCTCTTTCCGCCGGGCCGCGCGGGCCTCGTCGTATGTAACCCGCCCTGGCTCCCCGCCAAGCCCAACTCGGCTCTCGAGCAGGGCGTGTACGACCCGGGGGGCGCCATGCTCCACGCCTTCCTGAGGGGCCTGGCCGCGCATCTGCTGCCCGGCGGCGAGGGCTGGCTGATCATGTCGGACCTGGCCGAACATCTGGGCCTGCGCGCTCCCGGCGAACTCCGCGCGGCCATCACGGCGGCGGGCCTCCATGTCGCGGGCCGCCTCGACACCCGGCCGGAGCACCCCCGGGCCGCCGACACCGCGGACCCTCTGCACGCGGCCCGCGCCGCCGAGGTCACGTCACTGTGGCGCCTGACGGCCCAGCCGCCGGAGCGCTCCCCTGCCCCTCCACATCACGCACAAGGTCGATCGCCCGCCCCAGAGTCGTGAGCCGCGCCTCCAGGCTCTCGCCCGCCGGGTAGAAACGGACCGTGTCCACGCCCGCGTCGCGCCACACCCTCAGCCGCTCACGGACCATGTCCTCGGTGCCGATGAGGGTGGTGGCGAGGACCATGTCGTCGGTGATCAGGGCCGCTGCGCCGTCGCGGTCGCCGGACTGCCAACGGGTGTGGACCTCCGCTGCGGTATCGGCCCAACCCTGCCTGCTGTAGGCGTTGTTGTAGTAGTTGGTGGTGGCGGATCCCATGCCGCCCAGGCTGAACGCCAGCTCCTTCTTGCGGGCCGCGACCATCGTGCGCAACGCGTCCTCGTCGTCGGCGAAGGCCACTTCGGCGCCCTGGCAGATGTTCAGGTCGCCACGGGTGCGGCCGGAGGCGGCGAGGCCCGCGTCGATGTGGTCGAAGTAGGCCTCCTTCGCGCCCTCGGGGACGAAGCTGGTGCCGAGCCAGCCGTCGGCGATCTCGCCGGTCAGGCGCAGCATCTTGGGCGAGAGGGTGGCGAGGTAGACGGGCAGTTCGTGCTCGGCGCGCATGGACAGGCACATGGGCTTCGCCTCGCCGCCGGGCAGCGGGATGGTGAACTCCCGTCCCGCGTACGAGATCTTCTCCCCGGTGGCCGCCCGGCGGACGATCTCCACGGTCTCCCGCATCCGGGTGAGCGGCCGCGCGAACGGCACTCCGTGCAGGCCCTCGATCACCTGCGGTCCTGACGGGCCGAGCCCGAGGATGAAGCGGCCTTCGGAGATGTTCGAGAGGGTGATCGCCGCGCGGGCGATGGCCGCCGGGGTCCGGGTGGCGAGCTGGATGATGCCGGAGCCGAGCAGCATGCGTTCGGTGCGCGCGGCCAAGTAGCCGAGCGGCGACGGCGCTTCGGAGCCCCACGCCTCGGCCACCCAGCAGATGTCCATCCCCAGCTTCTCGGCCTCGGTGACGAAGTCGACGGTCTCCCGCCAGTTCGCCCCGGACGCCTCGATGGTCGTCGACGTGCGCATCAGGCGCCCGCCTCCCCGAGGCCGGGAGCGGCACCCTCGGCCAGCTTCTTGATCGCGTCAAGGGTGGCCGCCATGTTCTGCTCGAACTCCCGCATCCGTACGTACACGATCTTCTGCTCCTTCTCCGGCATCCGGTCGATCGCGTACGACAGACCCGAGCGGCCAGGACCCATCCGCATCCACTGGGTCAGCTCGGTGCCGCCGTCGTCCGCCGCCCTGAGGCTGAACCGCCAGACGGCGCTGGGCTGTTCCGGGTCCTCGACCGCCCAGGCGAACACGCGCGGGGCCTCGCACTCGACGACGTACGACGTGGTCTCCCACGCTCCGAACGACGCGTGCTCGCTGCGGCCGACGAACCGGGCGCCGAGCGCGGGCCGGGCCGCCTGGTCCAGCCACTCGACCGACTTGAGTTCCGTGCTCAGCGTGGGCATCAGGCCGATGTCGGAGACGAGCTCCCACACGCGTTCCGGTGACGCGGCGATCCGTGTACACACCTCGGCCGTCGGCCTGTCCGCGTAGCGCGCGCCTGTCCACTCCATCGTGGGTTCGCCTCTCTGCAGTCGTTCCTGAAGTCGTTCCTGTACTCGCTGACCACGAGAGTTGCGTAGATAGACTCACTCGTCAAGGGTGGGACGGCGGTAGCAGGACAGTGGGTTCAGCGGTTGAAGCGGTCCCGGATGTCAGGCCGTTCGGCAAGGCGTGCCGGGTAGCCGGGGCCGAGGCGCGGGTGCGTGTCCGCGGCCGACATCGGCTCCTTGCAGTGGCCGCAGACCACCTCGGCCGCGCCCTCGTGCCCGCAGCTGTCGTGCTCGAAGACGACCGGCGCCCCCTCGTCACCGCTCAGCCAGCGGTTGCCCCAGCTGTTCATCACGGCGAGCACGCCGAAGAAGTCGCGGCCCTTCTCTGTGAGCACGTAGTCGTAACGCACCGGCTCGCTCTGATAGGCGCGCTTCTCCATGAGCCCCTCGTCGACCAGGCGGCGCAGCCGGTCGGTCAGGGTGTTGCGCGCGATGCCCAGCTCCTGCTGGAAGACGTCGAACCGCTTGATCCCGTAGAACGCCTCGCGCAGCACGAGCGGGGTCCACCAGTCGCCCAGCAGGTCCATGGTGCGGGCGATGGAGCAGGGCCAGTCGGCAAAGGAGGTCCGCCTCATGCCGCAAGGATACGAGAAGGGTCCGCGGGTCCCGGTGGGTCTCGGTGGGTCTCGGAACTGGACTCAGCAGACCGCAGCGGGTGAGCGGGTACCGACGCGCGTCCACGTGACGTTCGACGCAAACGCGGCGGCACCGTTGTGGAGCGGCCCGACGGACTGATCCAGTGGCGTCAGTCGCTCACCCGCACAAGCCGGAGGCCCCGTTGCTCTTCACATCAGTCGACGATGTCGCCACGCGACTCGCCGAGACGGGCTATCTGGCCTCGAAGGCCGTCGCCACCACCGTTTTCCTGGCCGACCGCCTGGGCAAACCGCTGCTCGTGGAGGGCCCGGCGGGTGTCGGCAAGACCGAGCTCGCCAAGGCCGTCGCCGAGGTCGCGGACGCGCGCCTGGTCCGGCTCCAGTGCTACGAGGGCGTGGACGAGTCCCGCGCGCTCTACGAGTGGAACCACGCCAAACAGCTCCTGCGCATCACCGCGGGCCGCGACGAGTCGTGGGACGAGACGCGCACGGACATCTTCAGCGAGGAGTTCCTGCTCCCGCGCCCGCTGCTCACCGCCATCCGCGGCAGCGAGCCGAAGGTGCTCCTGATCGACGAGACCGACAAGGCGGACGTCGAGGTCGAGGGCCTTCTCCTCGAAGTCCTGAGCGACTTCCAGGTCACGGTCCCGGAGCTGGGCACCATCACCGCTACGCGCCGCCCCTTCACCGTCCTCACCTCCAACGCGAGCCGCGAGCTCTCCGAGGCACTGCGCCGCCGCTGTCTCTTCCTCCACATCGGTTTCCCCGACGAGGAGTTGGAGCGCCGCATCGTGCGCCTGAAGGTGCCCGGGCTCGACGAGGCGCTCGCCCGGTCCGTCGTGCGCGTGGTCGGCGCGCTGCGCGCGATGGACCTGCGCAAGGTGCCGTCGGTCGCCGAGACCATCGACTGGGCCCGTACGCTGCTCGCCCTGGGCGCCGACTCCCTCGACGAGGACGTCGTACGCGACAGTCTCGGCGTCGTCCTCAAGCACCAGGACGACGTACTGAAGGCGGCGGCCAAGCTGGACCTGGACGCCGTGTGACCGGGGCGACGACCGGGGTTCCGGAGCGAGCCGGGGTTCCTGAGCGTCTGACCGCGCTCGTGCAGGCGCTGCGCTCGCACGGCATCCGGATCGGCACGGGCGAGACGGTGGACGCGGGTCTCGCCCTGGAGGCGCTCGGTCTCACCGACCGGGAGCGGGTACGGGAGGGTCTTGCCGCCGCTCTGCTGCACAGCGTGGGGCAGCGGCCGGTGTTCGATCCCGTCTTCGACCTGTACTTTCCGCGCGCGGTCGGCGCTCCGGACGCGCCGGACGGTTCCGGCTCGGGGCGGGAGTTCGACAGGGACGACCTGCGTGAACGCCTGGCCGCCGCACTCGCCGCCAACGATCAGGCGCTGCTTGCCCAGTTGGCCGCCGAGGCGGTCGACGGCATGGGCGGATACGGAACGCGTCCTGGCTCCGGAGGGACGGGCGGGTCCGGAGGTTCGGACGGGTCGAGCGGGTCGAGCGGGTCAAGTGGTTCGGACGGGTGGTCGTCGCACCAGACGCTGTCCCGGCTCCGCCCGGAGACCCTCCTTGCCCGCATCCTGGCCGGAATCCGCGAGGGAACGGACGAAGCCGACGAAGGCGAGTTCACCGACCGCCTCACCGCCGACGAGATCCGCCGCCGCATCGAGGACTTCCGCGTCGCGGTACGCACCGAAGCGCGCCGCCGGGTCGCCGAGCGGCGCGGCGCGGACGAGATCGCCCGGCGTGCCGTCGCCCCGACCGCCGACCGGGTCGACTTCCTCATCGCGGGCCGCGCCCAGCTCGACGATCTGCGCCGGACGGTCCAGCCGCTTGCCCGCAAACTGGCGACGCGCCTCGCCGCACGCCGCCGCCGCGCCGCACGCGGCCGTATCGACCTGCGCAGGACGCTGCGCGGCTCCCTGTCCACGGGCGGCATCCCGATGCGCCCGGTCCTGCGGCGGCGGCGCCCCGCACGGCCCGAACTGGTCCTCCTGTGCGACGTGTCCGGCTCCGTCGCGGGCTTCGCCAACTTCACGATGCTGCTCGTCCAGGCGCTGCACGACCAGTTCAGCAAGGTGCGGGTCTTCGCCTTCGTCAACCGCGTCGACGAGGTGACCGACCTGATCGCGCGGGGCACGGCGGACCCCGAGGGCCTGGGCAGCCGCATCATCTCCGGAGCTGCGGTCACCGGCTACCACGGCAGCAGCGACTATGGCTCGGCCCTGGGCGAGTTCGCCGAGCGTTACGCGGAGGCGGTCACCTCTCGCTCCACGGTCTTCGTGCTCGGCGACGCCCGCACGAACATGAGCGACCCGAACGTCCCCGCCCTGCGCACCATCGCGTCCCGCGCCCGCCGCGTGTACTGGCTCAACCCGGAGCGCCACGCCCAGTGGCAGACGGGCGACTCGGCGGCCGGCACCTACGCCGAGCTCGTGGAGATGTACGAGTGCCGCAACGCGCGGCAGCTCAGCGCGCTGATCGGGCGGTTGCTGCCGGTCTGACCTGAGGTGCGGCCGACCGTAAGCTGGCCGCCCGGGTGATCGGCGGCAGTGGCGAGGAGGACGGGTGGCAGGCGACGGGCTCAAGGAGGAGATCCGGGCGCGGATCGGCGAGGTGCGGGAAGAGCTCGTCGGGCTCAGCCGGCGGATCCACGCCCATCCGGAGATCGCCTTCGAGGAGCGGCGGGCCGCCGGGTGGTGCGCCGATGTGCTGCGCGGGCACGGGTTCGCGGTGACCGCTCCCGCGTACGGGCTCGATACCGCCTTCGAGGCGACCCTGGGGTCGGGGCCCGTGACGGTCGCGCTTGCCTGCGAGTACGACGCGCTGCCCGGCATGGGGCATGCCTGCGGCCACAATCTGATCGCTGCGGCGGGCGTGGGGGCCGCACTGGGCCTTGCTCCGGTTGTCGATCAACTCGGTCTCACTGTGCGCGTGTTGGGGACTCCCGCCGAGGAGAGCGGCGCCGGGAAGGCGCTCCTTCTCGACGCCGGGGCCTTCGACGGGGTCGACGCGGCGATGATGGTGCACCCGTGCCCGTTCGAGGTGGCCGACTTCCACTCGTACGCGATGGGGGCGCTGTCGGTGACGTACACGGGCAAGTCCGCGCACGCCGCGCTCAATCCGCAGGACGGACGGAACGCGGCCGACGCGCTGACCGTGGCGCAGGTGGCCATCGGACTGCTCCGGCAGCAGCTGCCCGGGGAGTGGAAGGTGCACGGGATCACCACCGGGGCCGGGACCGCGCCCAACGCGATTCCGGAGCGGGCGACCGCCGCGTACGCGCTGCGGACACCGTCCGTGGAGGAACTGCGCGAGCTGCGGGAGCGGGTAGCGGACTGCTTTCGGGCGGGGGCGCTCGCGGCCGGGTGCGCGGTGGAGTTGGAGCAGCCCGCGCCCGACTATCTCGACTTCCGGTCGGACGCCGGTCTCGTCGCGCTGTGGGAGGCGAACGCACGCGCCCTGGGGCGGCCGGAACCGCAGCGGCGCGGGCCCTTCGCGTCCACGGACATGGGCAACGTCTCGCACGTCGTGCCGTCCATCCACCCCGTGCTCGACATCAGCGGGGGCGGCTGCGGCCCGCACCAGCCGGAGTTCGCCGCGGCGGCCGCCACGCCGGTCGCCGAACAGGCCATGGTCGACGGGGCCGTGGGGCTCGCGTGGACGGCAGCGGACTTCGCGGTCAGCCGGGCTTAGCCGCCTTCGCAGGCGTGGCGTCGTCGTGGCGCCCTTTTCGGACGCCGGTCAGCCGGGCTCGGTCGCCTTCGCGGAGGACGTGATGGAGGCCGGGGTGGAGACCGCCGCTTCGGGCGCCTGCCCGGGCAGCTCGGCGGCCGCCCCCTCAAGCCCCTGCTCGGCCGTCGCCTCCGGCGCCCTACCGGGCGCTTTAGCGGTCATCGTCGGTACGACCACCGGGGAGCCGTCGCCCGGCGCCTGGAGGATGTCCGCGTCGATCCCGTACAGCTCCTTGACCAGCTCGGCGGTGACCACGTCGCGGGCCGGGCCGTTCGCGACGATCTTGCCCGCGTTCATGGCGATGACGGTGTCGGCGTAGCGCGCGGCGCTCGCCAGGTCGTGCAGGACCATGACGACGGTGCGGCCCGCGGCGGCCACCTCCCGTACCAGGGCGAGGACTTCGACGGCGTGCCCGAGGTCCAGGGCGCTGGTCGGCTCGTCGAGGAGCACGATCGGCGTCTGTTGTGCGAGGACCATCGCGAGCCAGCACCGCTGCCGCTGGCCACCGGAGAGATGGTCGAGGCGGCGCGTGGCGAGGTCCGTGGTGCCGGTGGCTTCGAGTGCCTCGCGCACAGCGGCCTCGTCCTCGCGCGACCACTGGCGGAACAGGCCTTGGTGGGGATGGCGGCCGTAGCGGACGAGTCCGGCGACCGTGACCGCCTCGGGGGCCTGCGGGGACTGGGCGAGCAGCGCGATGCGGTGGGCGGCGCGGCGCTGGGTGAGCCGCCACACGTCCTCGTCTCCTGCGCACACCGTGCCCGAACTCGGCTTGTGGAGCCGGGAGATGGAGCGAAGCAGCGTCGACTTGCCGCAGCCGTTGGGGCCGACGATGGCGGCGACCTGTCCGCTGGGGATGGTCAGGTCGACGCCGTCCACGGCAGCCGTGTGGCCGGGGTAGCCGGAGGTGAGCGCCTCGACGGTCAGTTGCACGGGGGTCAGGCCTTTCCGGTCTGCTCGGAGTTCTTGCCGAAGAGGACCCAGAGGAGGAAGGGTCCGCCGAGGACGCTGGTGATGACGCCTACCGGGATCTCCACGGGGGCGACGACGCGGCCCAGTGCGTCGGCGGCGCCCACGAGGGCGGCGCCGACCAGGGCCGAGCCGATGACCGGGACGCGGGTCGGGCCGCTGAGCCGGGTGGCGACGACGGGTGCGGCGAGCGCGACGAACGCGATCGGTCCTCCGATGCCGACGGCCACGCCGGACAGGGCGACGGCGAGCGCGAGGGTCACGGCGCGGACGCGGCGCACGTTGACGCCGAGGGTGGCCGCCATGTCGTCGTCGAACCGCAGGAGTTGGAGGCGGCTGCCCGCGACGAGGGAGAGCGGGACGAGGACGAGCAGGATGAGCGAGAGGGGCGTGCCGACGCTCCAGTCACGGCCGCTGAGCGAGCCGACGGTCCAGAGGAAGACGCCGCCCGCGGTGTTGTCGTTCTCGCGAGACATGACGAGGTCGGTGACCGCGCCGATGACGGTGGAGACGCCGATGCCGACGACGAGGATGCGGTATCCCCCGCTGCCCGCGCCGCCCGCACAGGCGACGACGACCATGGCCGCCGCGGCGGCGCCGAGCGGCCCGAGCCACCAGCCGCCGATCATGCCGGTGGACGAGCCGACGACGGAGGCGACGACGGCAGCGGTGGCGCCTTCGTTGACGCCGATGATGTCGGGGGTGGCGAGCCTGTTGCCCGCGAGCGTCTGGGTCAGGCACCCGGCGACACCGAGCGCGGCGCCGACCATGAGCCCCACGGCGATCCGCGGGAGCCGGAAGTCCTGCACCAGCATGACGGTGGCGGAGTCGCCGGTTCCGAGCAGTCCGGAGAGGCTGTCGGAGAAGCTCATCCCGGTGGAGCTCGCGAAGGTGGCGAACGAGACGACGACCCCGATCACCAGCGTGATCCCGACTGCGGCGAGCGCGCTGCGGTAGGGGAAGAGCCAGGAGAAGGTCCCGACGCGGACGGCCGTGGAGTCGGGCGGCGTGATGTCGACCCGGGGCGTGTTCACCGTCCCCGGAACCTGATCCTCCGGTATCTCCTGGGTACTCACGCGGCGACCCCCGCCGTGGACATCCGCTGCGAACGTGCGATCCAGATCAGCAAAGGGCCTCCGATGAAGGCGAGAAGGACGCTCACCGGGGTCTCCCAGGGGCGGATCACGATCCTGGCGAGGAGGTCGGCGGCGATCATCACGTTCGCGCCGACCAGCGCGGAGAGCACCAACTGGCCCGCCATCCGGGGTCCTGTGACGGCCCGTGCGGCGTACGGGGCAAGCAGGCCGAGGAAGGCGATGGGTCCTGCGAGAGCGACCGCCGACCCCGCGAGCAGGGTCACCGCCGCCGCGACGATCAGGCGGATCCGCCCCGGGTGGTGGCCGAGCGAGCGTGCGCTGTCGTCACCGAGCGCGAGGGCGGAGAGCGGGCGTACGCAGCAGAAGGCGATCAGGAGGCCGACCGCGATCAGCGGGATCAAGGGGTACGTCTCCGACGTCTTGATGCCCGCGAGCGAACCGATGGTCCAGTAGCGGTAGGTGTCGAAGGTCGACTGGGTGCCGAGCAGCACGTACGACGTCATGCCGTGGAACGTCGCACCGAGCGCCGATCCGGCGAGGACGAGCCGCAGCGGCGAGCCCGCGGCCCGCCCGGACGCGGCGAGCAGAAGGACCACCGCGCTCGCGGCCATGCCGCCGACCAGGGCCCACACCAACACGCCGTAGGCCGACGTCACTTCGAAGTAGGTGAGGCCGATGACGACACCGAGGGCCGCACCCGAGTTGACCCCGAGGAGGCCCGTCTCGGCGAGCGGGTTGCGCGTGACGGCCTGCAGGAGGCAGCCCGCCGCGCCGAGGGCGACACCGACCAGGGCGCCGGCGAGCGTACGCGGAAGGCGTACGTCCATGACGGCGAGCCGGATCTGGGCGTCGGCCCGCGCGGACGGGTCCCCGGTGAGGAAGTCCCAGGCGCGGCCCATCGGCGTCGACCCGGACCCGACAAGGAGCGAGAGCAGGCCGAGCAGCAGGAGCAGGACAACGAGGACGGCGGCCGCCCACAGCGTGGGGCGATGCGTCTTCGCCAAGCCCGGTATCGGAGGTCTGGATCCGGACGTTGGACCCCTGCCCTCTTGCGCAACCAACATGAAGTTAGCCTAACCTAACCTTGACCTGGAGCCCTGAGTCGGGGCGTCGGCGAACTCCCCGTTTCTGCAGGGGTAATTCGTCATGCCCCGACACGGCCAGGGATGACCCTTATGTCCGGACTGACCCCCGGACTCAGAAGCATGGAGATCACGGACATGTCCTCGAACCACACCCCGCGTACCCGGCTGACCGCGGTTGCGGCCCTTACTCTGGCCTCCGCTCTCGCCCTCTCCGCCTGCGGTTCCGACTCGTCCGACGACTCCGGCTCCAGCGAAAAGGGCAAAAACGCCGCGAAGAATGTCACGGTCACCGACGCCTCAGGCGCGGAGGTGAAGGTTCCGGCCAATCCCAAGAAGGTCATCGCGCTGAGCGAGATGGACCTTGACTCCTCCCTCGCCCTGAAGGTCAAGCCCGTCGGCCTCTCCGCGGGCCGCGGCCAGAAGGGCGCCCCCGGATATCTGGCCGACCAGGCCAAGGACATCCCGGTCGTGGGCGCGGTCACGGGACCCGACCTCGAGAAGGTCCTGCAGGCCAAGCCGGACGTCATCCTCGCGGGACAGCTCGCCGACCAGCAGGTGCTCAAGCAGCTCAAGGCGATAGCCCCGACGGTCGTCACGATCGACAGAACCAAGGACTGGAAGAAGTCCCTTGAGATCACCGGCGAGGTGCTCGGCAAGTCCAACGAGGCGAACGCGTTCCTCAAGGACTACGACACCAAGGCCGCCGCGGTGAAGAAGAACCTCGGCGACAACGCGGGCGCGAGCGTCTCCGTGGCGCGCTACTCCGCCAAGGGCACCGCCGTCATGCAGCAGGGCGTGTTCATCTCCGACGTCCTGAAGGACCTCGGCTTCAAGCGGCCCGGCATCCAGAACAAGAAGGGCGAGGGTCACTCGACGCCGCTCAGCGACGAGGACCTGAAGCAGATCGACGCCGACTGGCTGTTCATCGGCACCCTCGCCTCCGCAGGTCCGGACGCCGATCTCTTCAAGGAGCTGAAGGGCAAGGCCGCGTACAAGCAGCTCGACGCGGTCAAGAAGGACCACACCACCGAGATCGACGGTTCGAAGTGGACCAGCCTCGGCGGTGCTCAGGCCGCCGTCTCCGTCCTCGAGGACGTCGAGAAGGCGATGGGCAAGTGACCTCCGGCATAACCGACCTGGAGCTCGCAGGGCGGGTGGCCCTGGTCACCGGCGCGGGCCGGGGCATCGGACAGGCCGTGGCCCGCGCACTCGCCGAGCGCGGCGCGCGGGTCGTGGCCGCCGACTGGTCGCCCGACGTCAAGGAGCAGGACGTCACGGTGCGGACGGAGGGCGGCCGCATCACCGGCATGGTCCTCGACGTCACCGACGCGGCAGCCGTGGACGCGGCGTTCGAGGAAATCGAGCGCACCGTGGGTCCGTTGGACATCCTCGTCAATGTGGCGGGCATCCTGCGGCCCGCCCCGGTCGTCGAACTCACCGACACCGACTGGGCGGAGACCTTCGCCGTCAACACGAACGGCGTCTTCCACACCTCGCGTGCCGCGGCCCGCCGCATGACCTTGCGGGGCAAGGGATCCATCGTGACGGTCGGCTCTAACGCCGCCGGAGTCCCCCGCACCCAGATGGCCGCGTACGCCGCGTCCAAAGCCGCCGCCACGATGTTCACCAAATGTCTGGGTCTTGAGGTCGCCCGCGACGGCGTGCGCTGCAACGTCGTGTCGCCGGGCTCCACCCACACCGACATGCAGCGGCAGCTGTGGACGGACGATCACGAGCAGGCCGCCGCCCGTGTCATCGAGGGCGACTCCGCCTCGTACCGGGTCGGTATTCCGCTCGGCCGGATCGCCGACCCCTCCGACATCGCCGACGCGGTCGCCTTCCTGGTCTCCGACCGGGCCCGGCACATCACCCTGCACGACCTGTACGTGGACGGCGGCGCCACCCTGCGCGCCTGAAAGCCGCGCCGCCCTCCCCTACTTGACGAGGAGTCACCCGTGACACCCCCCAACGACGTGGTCGCACTCGACGCCCCCACCACCCCCGGGGCCGTCGGCGCGGCAACCGCGCTGCTCGACGCCTACCGACCCGGCGACACCCGGTTCTTCGCGTCGCCCACCCGCACCCTCCTCGCCCACGGCACGGCCGCCGAAGTACCGCACGACGAACGGCCGTTGACGGAGCGGGTCGCCGCCACCCTCGACGCGCAGCGGCGCGCGGGCAACCAGGCCCCGGTCGTGGTGGGCTCCATCCCCTTCGACCCCACCGCGCCCGCCGTGCTCGCCGTGCCCGAAGCGGCCCGCTGGGCACCCGCGCTGCGCACCGACCCGCTCGTCGCGCTGCCCACCCCGCCGCCCGTCACGGCCGGTGGCTGGCAGGTGCGCGAGGTGCCTTCGGGCGCGGAGTACGCCGCTTCGGTCGAGGCCGCCGTGGCGCGCATGAAGAGCGGCGAGTTCGACAAGGTCGTCCTCGCCCGCACCCTGGAGCTGTCCACGGACAGCCCGCTCGACCTGCCCGCCATGCTCCAGCGCCTGGCACGGCGTGACCCGCGCGGCTACTCCTTCGCCGTGCCCACGGGCGCGGGCCGCACCCTCCTGGGCGCAAGCCCGGAGCTGCTCGTCTCCCGGCACGGAACCCGCCTGACCGCCAACCCTCTGGCCGGTTCGACGCCCCGCTCGTCGGACCTCGCCGAGGACGTGCGCCGGGCCGCCGCGCTGCTCGAATCGGCGAAGGACCTGCACGAGCACGCCGTGGTCGTGGACGCCGTACACAAGGCCCTCGGCCCGTTCTGCACCGACCTCGATGTGCCGGAGCGGCCCACCCTGGTCCGCACCGCCACCATGTGGCACCTGTCGACGACCGTGACCGGCGAGCTCGCCGACCCGGCCACCTCCGCCCTGGAGTTGGCCACCGCCCTGCACCCGACTCCGGCTGTCTGCGGTACCCCTACCGGGCACGCCCGTGACGTGATCGGCGAGCTTGAGCCTTTCGGCCGCGGGCACTACACCGGCATGGTCGGATGGAGCGACGCGCGCGGCGACGGCGAGTGGGTCGTCACGATCCGCTGCGCGGAGGCCGAGGAGACGGAGGTCGGCGGCGGACAGCTGCGGCTCTTCGCGGGCGCGGGTGTAGTGGCCGACTCCTCGCCGGATGCCGAACGCGCCGAGACGGGCGCCAAGTTCCGTACGTTCCTGGATGCGGTGGGGGTCGACCGATGACGACGACTGACAGTCACAGGGCAGACACCCACAGGGCAGACATCCACGGGGCGGACAGCCGCAGGGACGCGCCCCGCATCCCCGAGGTCTTCGCCGAGCGGTATCGCGCCGCCGGGTACTGGCGCGGCGAGACGTTCGGCGGCATGCTCCGCGAGCGCGCCGACGCGCACCCCGCCCGAGTCGCGATCACCGACGGGGACCGGACCTGGACGTACGGCGAACTCGACGTACGTGCGGACCAGTTGGCCGCAGGGTTCGCCGCCCGCGGCATCACCAAGGGTGACCGGGTCGTCGTCCAGCTGCCGAACGTCGCCGAGTTCTTCGAGGTGATCTTCGCGCTCTTCCGGATCGGCGCCCTGCCGGTCTTCGCGCTGCCCGCGCACCGGGAGACGGAGATCCACTACTTCTGCGAGTTCACCGAGGCCGTCGCCTACGTCATCCCGGACCGGGTCGGCGGCTTCGACCACCGTGACCTCGCCTCGAAGGTCCGCGCCGAAGTACCCACGCTGCGCGACGTGTTCGTGGTGGGCGACCCCGGCGAGCACACGGCGCTTTCCGACGTGCCGTGCGAGCCGACCCCGGTCGACGGGCCTGCGCCGTCCGACCTCGCCTTCCTCCAGCTGTCGGGCGGCAGTACCGGCGTACCCAAGCTGATCCCCCGCACCCACGACGACTACATGTACTCGCTGTGGGGCTCGAACGAGATCTGCGGTGTGACGGAGGACTCCGTCTTCCTCGTGGCGCTGCCCGCTGCCCACAACTTCCCGCTCTCGTCGCCCGGTTCGCTGGGGGTGTTCTACGCGGGCGGCCGTGTCGTGATGTGCCCGCAGCCCGACCCGGACACCGCGTTCCCCCTCATCGAGCGGGAGCGGGTGACGATCACCGGTCTCGTCCCGCCGCTCGCCCTGGTGTGGACGGACGCGGGGCGCTCCACCCCGTACGACATCTCCAGCCTGGAGGTGCTCCTCGTGGGCGGCGCGAAGTTCAGCGAGTCGGCGGCGCGCCGGGTCGCACCGGCGCTGGGCTGCACACTCCAGCAGGTATTCGGGATGGCCGAGGGTCTGGTCAACTACACGCGCCTTGACGACCCGACCGAGACCATCGTCACCACGCAGGGCCGTCCGATCTCCCCGGACGACGAGATCCGCATCGTCGACGACCTCGACCAGGAGGTGCCGGACGGCGAGGCGGGCCACCTCCTGACCCGCGGCCCGTACACCATCCGCGGTTACTGGCGCGCCCCCGAGCACAACGACCGCTCGTTCACCGCCGACGGCTTCTACCGCACCGGCGACATCGTGAGCCGCACCCCCACCGGGCATCTGGTGGTGGAGGGCAGGGCGAAGGACCAGATCAACCGCGGCGGCGAGAAGATCGCGCCGGAGGAGGTCGAGAACATCATTCTCGCCCACCCCCACGTCCATGACGTGTCGGTCGTCGCCGTGCCCGACGAGTACCTCGGCGAGCGGACCCTCGCGTACGTGATCCTGCGCGCGGACGCCGAACCGCTGAAGCCCGTCGTCATCAAGAAGTTCGTACGGGAGCGCGGTCTCGCCGCGTACAAGGTGCCCGACCGGGTCGAGTTCGTGACCGTCTTCCCGCAGACCGGCATCGGCAAGATCAGCAAGAAGGACCAGCGGTCGACCGCCGCCGCTCCGGGCACCTGACCGCCGCTCCGGGCAGCTGACCCCTGCCCGGCAGGCAGCCCCGATCCACCCAGCTTTCCTGAATTCCCCGAAAGGCCCCCACCATGGCGCTCCCCGCCGTCACGCCGTACGCGATGCCCTCGTCCGAGGAACTGCCCGACAACCGGGTCGCGTGGACCATCGACCCGCAGCGGGCGGTGCTGCTCGTCCATGACCTGCAGAACCACTTCCTGACCGCTTACACCCCCGACACGTCACCGGCCACTGAACTACTCGCCAATGTCGGAGAGTTGGCGAAGGCGGCCCGTGCGTCCGGGGTCCCCGTCCTGTACTCGGCGCAGCCGGGCGGCCAGTCGCCGGCCGAGCGCGGCCTCCAGCAGGACTTCTGGGGTCCCGGCCTTCCCGACGACGAGTACGCGAAGGCGATCGCGGGCCCGGTCGCACCGGAGCCCGGCGACACCGTGCTCACGAAGTGGAAGTACAGCGCGTACGTCCGTACCGACCTCGATGAGCGCATGCGCGAGGCGGGCCGCGACCAGATCGTCATCGTCGGCGTGTACGCGCACATCGGCGTCCTGATGACGGCCTGCGACGCGTGGATGCGTGACGTGCAGGCGTTCGTCGTCGCGGACGCGGTGGCCGACTTCTCCCGCGAGGACCACGACATGGCGCTGCGCTACGCGGCAGGACGGTGCGCGGTCGTCACCACCACCGACACGGTTCTGAAGGGGATCTGACATGGCGCTCAGCGTGGAACTCATACGGGCCGACGTGGCCGACGTCCTCGGCGAGGACCCGGCCGACATCCCCCTCGACGAGAACCTCGTCGACTACGGCCTCGACTCGGTGCGCATCATGTCGCTCATCGAGCGCTGGCGCCGCGAGCACGACATCACCGCGACCTTCGTGGACCTGGCCGAGCAGCCCGCCATCGAGGCCTGGGCGCCGATTCTGGGAGCCTCGGCATGAGGCTCACCGCTGCCCAGTCGGGCATGTGGTTCGCGCAGGCGCTCGACCCCGGAAGCCCGGCCCAGAACACGGCCGAGTGCCTGGAGATCCACGGTCCCATCGATCCGTCGGTGTTCGCGCGGACGCTGCGTCAGGTGGTTTCCGAGGCCGATGCCCTGCGCGTACGGATCATCGAAGGGTCCGAAGGGCCGAGCCAGTTGGAGGTCTCCGATCCGACGCTGCCGCTGAAGGTGCGCGATCTGCGCGCCGCGTCCGACCCGGACGCCGAGGCGCAGGCGTGGATGCGCGAGGACCTGGCCACGCCGTTCGACCTGGCGGCCGGGCCGCTGTTCGCGCACGCGCTGTTCCGCGTAGGCGACGAGCGCTGGCTGTGGTACCAGCGGGTGCACCACATCGTGATGGACGGCTTCGGCTACTCGCTGCTCGCGCGTCGCACCGCCGAGGTCTACACCGCGCTCGCCGCGGGTGAGGCACCGGGGGAAAGCCCCTTCGGGCGGCTTGCGGACCTGGTCGCCGAGGACACCGCGTACCGCGCGTCGGAGACGTTCGAGACCGACCGCCGCCACTGGGACGGCGCCTTCGCCGACCGTCCCGACGCCCCCAACCTGGCCGGGCGCACCGCGCTGCCGTCCCGCACCTTCCACCGCCGCAGCGCCCGCCTCTCCCCCGAGGCGACTTCCCGGCTGCGGGAGTCCGCGTCCTCGATGCGGGCGACCTGGCCTGAGGTGCTTATCGCCGCGCAGGCGCTCTACGTCTCGCGGGCCACCGGCTCCGCCGAAGTGGTGCTCGGCCTGCCGATGATGGGCCGCATGGGTTCGGTGGCGCTTCGCGTGCCCGGCATGGTGATGAACGTCCTTCCGCTGCGGCTCACCGTGACCCCGCAGGCGACGTTCGCCGAGCTGACCCGGCAGGTGGTGCTCGGCATCCGTGCCGCCCGCCGCCACCAGCGCTACCGCTACGAGGACATCCGCCGCGACCTGGGCCTCCTCGGCGACGGCCGGTCCCTGGTCGGGCCACTGATCAACGTCATGCCGTTCGACTACGGCCTGACCTTCGCGGGCGCCCGCACCGACGCCCACAACCTGTCGGCGGGCCCGGTCGACGACCTCACGGTCAACGTCTACGACCGCGCCGACGGCAGCGGCCTGCGCATCGACTACGACGGCAATCCCGCCCTCTACGAGCCGGAGGAACTCGGCGCCCACCAGGCGAGGTTCATGGAGCTCCTGGAACGCATCGCGGAGGCAGGACCGCACACCCCGCTGGCCGAGCACACGATCGCCCGCCGGGCCGAACTCACCCTGGTGGTCGACGAGTTCAACGCCACCGCCCGGCCAGTGCCGCCCACCACGTTGATCGGCCCGGTCGAGGCGCAGGCGGTCCGCACCCCGGACGCCACCGCTCTGGTCTTCGGCGACCAGGAGCTGACGTACGCCGAGCTGAACGCCCGCGCCAACCGGCTCGCCCACCATCTCATCGAGATCGGCGTAGGTCCGGGCGCGCTCGCGGCGGTCGCCGTGCCCCGCTCGCTCGACCTGGTGATCACGCTCCTCGCCGTACTCAAGGCGGGCGGCGCCTATCTGCCCCTGGACCCGGACTATCCGGCGGACCGTCTCGCGTACATGCTGGACGACGCGGGACCGGCCTGCGTGATCGCCGACCGCGCCGACCGGGTGCCCGCATCGGGCGTCCCGCTCGTCGCCCTCGACCGCCTGGACACGACGCCGTACGGCTCGTACGACCCGCCGCGCGCGCTCACCCCGCACCATGCCGCTTACGTCATCTACACGTCCGGTTCGACAGGTCGCCCCAAGGGTGTCGTCGTGCCGCACTCGGCGATCGACAACCGGCTGCGCTGGATGCAGGCCCAGTACGAACTCCACGCCGGTGACCGGGTGTTGCAGAAGACGCCGTCCGGGTTCGACGTGTCGGTGTGGGAGTTCTTCTGGGCGCTGCGGGTGGGCGCGACGCTCGTCGTCGCCGAGCCCGGCGGCCACAAGGACCCTGCGTACCTCGCGCGCGTCATCCGCGAACAGGACGTCACCGTCTGCCACTTCGTGCCGTCGATGCTCCAGGTGTTCCTGTCGGAACCTGCCGCGGCGGAATGCGTGGGACTGCGGCACGTCTTCTGCAGCGGAGAGGCACTGCCGCGCGAGACGGTGCGGGAGTTCGGGCGCGTGCTCGACGGCGTACCGCTGCACAATCTGTACGGTCCGACCGAGGCCGCCGTCGACGTCACGTACCACCCGTGCGCCACCGACGCGACGGGCCCCGTACCGATCGGCAAGCCCGTCTGGAACACACGCCTGTATGTTCTGGACGCTGCGCTCCAGCCGTGCCCGCCCGGCATCCAGGGCGAGCTGTACCTGGCGGGGACGCAACTGGCAGCCGAGTACCTGGGGCGGCCCGAACTGACCGCGTCCCGTTTCGTCGCCGACCCCTACGGCCCGTCCGGCACCCGCATGTACCGCACGGGTGACCTGGCGCGCTGGACCGAGCACGGCGAGATCGAGTACCTGGGCCGCACCGACCACCAGGTGAAGCTGCGCGGCCTGCGCATAGAACTGGGCGAGATCGAGGCCGAGTTGGCCGCCGATCCGGCGGTGGGCGCGGCCAGCGTCCTGGTCCGCGAGGACCGGCCGGGCGACCAGCGGCTCGTCGGGTACGTGACGTCGTCCGACTCCGACACCGGAGCCGACCCCGACCCCGATCCCGAGGAGCTGCGCGCCCGGCTCGCCCGCACACTGCCCGACTACATGGTGCCGGGCGCGATCCTCGTCCTCGACGAATTGCCGCTCAGCCCGAACGGCAAGCTGGACCGGCGCGCCCTGCCCGCCCCCGCCTTCGAGGGCTCGGGCGACGGCGGCCGGGTGCCGAGCGGCCACCGCGAGGAGACGCTCACCCGGCTCTTCGCCGAGATCCTCGGTGTGCCCCAACTCGGCGTGGAGGACGCCTTCTTCGACCTCGGCGGCACCTCACTCCTGGCGGCCCGCCTTGTCTCCAGGGTCCGCGACACGCTGGGCGCCGAGCTCACCATCGGCACGCTCTTCCAGGCGCAGACCCCGGCGGCGCTCGCCGCCCACCTGGACGCGGACCACAGCGAGGCCGACCACGCCCTGGACGTGCTGCTCGCCCTGCGCGCGGGCGGCGACCGCACTCCGCTGTTCACCTTCCACCCGGCGGGCGGCATCAGCTGGTGCTACTCGGGGCTGCTCTCGCGGCTCGACCCGGGTCAGCCGGTGTACGGCCTCCAGGCGCGCGGCCTGCACGGCTCGCACGACGACGGTGAACTCCCGGCCACCATGGAGGAGATGGCAGCCGAGTACGTCGACGCGCTGCGCGCCGTGCGGCCGCACGGACCCTACCGGCTGCTCGGCTGGTCGGTGGGCGGCGTCCTTGCCCATACTGTCGCCGTTCTGCTCCAAGAGGCGGGCGAGGAGGTCGAGTTGCTCGCACTGCTCGACGCCTACCCGTCCGACCAGTGGCGTGACGCCGCGGTCCCCGCGGAGGCGGACGCCCTGAAGGCGCTCCTGCGGATGGCCGGGTACGACCTGACGGACGAGCTGACCCGCGAGGACGTCCTCGCCACCCTGCAGCGCGAGGGCAGCGCCCTGGCAGGCCTTCCCGACCGGACACTGTCGGCGGTCATCGACATCGTGATCAACAACGCGCGCCTGATGCGCGAGCACGAGCACCGCCCCTTCGATGGCGACGCCCTGTTCTTCACGGCCGCAGCGCCACGCGCCGAGGACTGGCTGACGAGGGAGGCCTGGGCGCCGTACGTCAGTGGTGTGATCGGCAACCACGACGTGGACTGCCTGCATCCGGAGCTGACGCAGCCGCGCCGCCTCGACGAGGTCTGTGCCGTCCTCGCCACCCGCCTCAAGGAGCTGGACCACGCATGACGACCACGCCCGGCCCTTTCGACCCGGTCGACACCGACTCCGGCTCCGACACCGAGCCGACCCATCTGATCCTGGAGAACGCGCTCGGCGAGTACTCCCTGTGGCCGGTCTTCCGCCGCGCGCCCGATGGCTGGACCGCGGTGTACGGCCCGGAGACGTACGGCCGTTGTGTGGCCCGCCTCCAGGATCCGCCCGCGTGACGGAGATCCGGCTCGTCCGCCCGGCCCCGCTCGACGTGTCGCTCCTCGACGCCGAAGAGCGGCGCCGGGCGGCGGCGTTGCGGCGCCCGGCGGACCAGGAGCTGTACGCGGCGGTGCACTCGGAGCTGCGCCGCGTTCTCGGCGCGTACCTGCGTGTCGATCCGGCGGCGGTGGAGCTTGTGCGGCTGCCGTGCCCGCTGTGCGGCGGCCCGCACGGCCGCCCCGCCGTGGCCGCAGGTGCGGGCCCGCACTTCTCCCTCTCGCACACGGACGGGCTCGCGCTGCTCGCCTTCGCGGACCGGCCGGTCGGCGCCGATGTGGAAAAGCTGCAGCGCGCGGACGTGACGGCCGACGTGGCGGCTTCCCTGCACCCCCGCGAACAGGCAGAACTGGCCGAACTCCCGGCCACGGAACGCCCCTTGGCCTTCACCCGCTGCTGGACCCGCAAGGAGGCATGCCTCAAGGGAACGGGCGAGGGGCTCGCGGGCGACGGGATGGCCTCGCTCCTTGTGGGAACGGGCCCCACGCCGCTCGCCGTCCAGGGCTGGAGTGTGCGGGACGTGGCCGTCCCCGAGGGCTACGCGGCGGCGGTCTGCGTCGCGGACTGATCGCCGAGCAGCCCCACGAGCCCGTCCGCGAGCTCGGTGCGCCAGCACAAGTAGTCGTGCCCGCCGTTGAACTCGCGGTACACGGTGTCGTCGTACCCCTTCTCCCGCAAGGTGGCACGCAGCCTGCGCATGGCGGGCAGCGCGACCCACTCCTGCTCACCGGCCGAGAGCCAGAACCGCACGGGCAGCTTCTCGCTCGCGGCGATGCGCCCGGTCAGCCACTCGGAGCGTTCCAGGTCGGGTCCGTCGGGCCACCAGAAGGAACCCGACTGCGCAAGGACGCGGCCGAACCGTCCCGGGGCGATCACGGCGGCGTACGCGGCGGTGAGACCGCCGAGGCTCTGGCCCGCGACGACGGTCCGCGCGGGATCGCCGGTCAGGGACAGCCGCTCGCCCGCCCAGGGCAGCAGCTCGGTCTCCAGGAACCGGACGAACCGCTCGTTGCAGGCGAGCTCTTCCCAGCGCTGATCGGCACTCAGGGACTCGGGCAGCAGGGCGACCAGGGGCGGGATGCGGCCGTCGGCGATGAGGTTGTCGAGGAGGGCGGCGACATCCAGGCCCGGCTGCCACATCTCGCCGTCCATGAGCACCAGGACGGGCAGGTCGCGCCCGCCTCCCGGCGGCTCATACAGGTGCACCTGCCGTTCGTTGCCGAGCAGTTCGCTGCGGACGGTGTGCGCGCTGACGGTGCCGTGCGCGATGCCGTCGCGGCGCTGCCAGTCGTCGCCCGTCGGCGCCTGCGGAAGCTCGATGTACGAGACCGGTTCGCCGCCCCAACGCGGGGCGAGCGTGAGCGGGTTGAGCGGATCAGTCCGCTGCTGCTGCCGCAACCAGGGCCAGTACGTGGCGTCTTCCGCCCGCGGCCCTTCCCCCTCGTCCACACACAGGCTGTAGGTCGCACGCCAGTCCGCGCGCATCCGGACCGACCAGTGCCAGATGTCCGTCCCCGGCACCCGCTCCATCAGGTTGGGCGCCATGTCACGGGGGTCGACGATCTTGTTCGGCAGCACGAGGACGGCGCGGGTCGCGTCCGTGCCGCGCCACAGGAAGGTGACCACCCGATGTCCGTCGTCGCCCTGCGGATCGGGCTCGACGACCGGCGACCCGCCCGCCGCCCGCACCTCACCCCAGAAGTCGCCACGCTCCACGCCCCGCTCCACGGCCCGGGCCACCCACGCGCTGTCCGCCCGCTCGACGGGCTGCGGCCTCGGGATGCGGGGCGGCCGACGGGTCGCCCCGTCGGGAGGAGCGGTGAGCGGCATGAGGGAGCCTCCAGGGGTTCACTACGTACACATATAGCTAAGGGTGACCTTACTTGAGCCGGTCGCCCCTGGGACGACCAGGGCAGGACCGCCTCCTCCTGCCCCGACCCACCGGTACATTGCCGCCTATGTCGATACCGAATCCCCAGCCCAACCAGCCCAACCAGCCCAATCCGTACCAGCAGAACCCGAATCCCTACCAGCAGCCCCCGGGCGCGGTCCCGCCCCAGCCCTCGCCTCAGCCTTACGGCCAGCCGCCGGGCCCGTACGGTCAGCAGCCGGGCCCCTATGGCCAGCCGCCCGCCCCGCCCGCGCCCCCGGCAGGTCCGCGCAAGCCCACGCCGGGCTGGGTGTGGGGAATAGGCGGCGTCGTGGTCGCGTCGGCGCTGTGGGCGGGGGCGCTCTTCGCCACCGGCAACCTCGGCTCCGACGGCGGCGACGACGTGAAGGCGGACCTCGCCGGATACCAGTACAAGAAGAACCTCTGCGACGTCTCCCCGCTGGACGCCTTCAAGAAGAAGTACGAGCTCGATACGGACTCCACCGCGACCACCCATTACGGCTCGCAGCAGAAGGGGTTCGACCAGAGCTACTGCAGCCGCCAGCTCAAGGACCCGGAAGCGGACAAGGACACCTATACGAGCATCTACGTCTACTCCACGGCCCGCTGGCACAAGGCGACCGACCCCGCGGGCGAGTTCGCGTCGGAGCAGAAGGCGTACGAGGACCAGTCGCAGAAGACGTACGGCTACAAGACCAAGGCCGTGAGCGGCATCGGCGACGAGGCATACCTGGTGACCGAGACGAGCGGCACGGGCAAGGACTCCCTCAACGGCATGACGCTCGCCGTGCGCGAGGGCTGGTTCACCATCGAAATGCGCTGGAGCTTCTACGGCGGCGGCCCGGACGACAAGGTGGAGCCGCCGACCGCGTCGGAGGTCGAGGAGATGCTCATGTCCGACACGCGCGCGGAGATGGACGGGCTCAAGAAGTCCTGAAGGCCTGAAGTTTTGAAGGCCTGAAGTTTTGAAGGCCTGAAGTTTTGAACTCAAGTTCAGGACGTCCTGAACTCAGCGCGAGGGCGGTGCTGGGCGGACGAGGCCCGACTGGTAGGCGATGACGACCAGTTGGGCGCGGTCGCGGGCGTCGAGCTTGGTCATGGCGCGCTGGACGTGGGTACGCACGGTCAGCGGGCTGACGAAGAGCACGTCGGCGATCTCGGCGTTGGACTTCCCCTCGGCGGCCAGGGCCATCACCTCCCGCTCGCGGGCGGTGAGCGCGGTGAGGCGTTCGGGCGGCGCCAGGTGGCCGCCGGGGTCCGGGGTGGCGAGGAAGCGGGTGATGAGGGCGCGGGTGGCCGACGGTGAGAGCAGGGAATCGCCCGCGACCACCGTGCGGATCCCGCCGAGGAGTTCGTCGACGCCCACGTCCTTGCCGAGGAATCCGCTCGCGCCCGCGCGCAGGGCCCGGGCGACGTACTCGTCCGTCTCGAAGGTCGTGAGGATGAGGACGCGGGTGGCTGCCAGGTCCGGGTCCGCACAGATCGTGGCGGTGGCGGCGAGGCCGTCGGTGCCGGGCATGCGGATGTCCATGAGAACGAGGTCGGGGCGGTGGGTCCGGGTGAGGGCCACGGCTTCCTCGCCGTCGGTGGCCTCGGCGACCACCTCCATGTCCTCGCAGGAGTCGATCAGGATGCGGAAGGTCGCCCTGAGGAGGGCCTGGTCGTCGGCGAGCAGGACGCGGATGGTCATGGGGTGCGGTTCTCCTCCGGGGGCCGGGGGTGCGACGGCAGTTCGGCGGTGACTTCGAAGCCGCCTTCGGGGCGGTGACCGGTGTGCAGGTGACCGCCGACGGAGTGGGCGCGTTCTCGCATACCGATGAGGCCGAACCCGTGGCCGGGAGCGGTGCGGACCGTGTGGTGTCCGTCGTCGGTGATTCTGAGGGTCAGGTCGCCTTCGGGGGCATAGGAGAGGTGGACGTACGCCGTCTTCGTGTGGGCGTGCTTGCTGACGTTGGTGAGCGCTTCCTGCACGATCCGGAATGCTGTCAGATCGACTGCCGCCGAGAGCTCCCGCGGCTCGCCATGCGTGGTGACGGTGACCGTGAGCCCGGTGGACGCGAACGATGCGGTGAGGTCGTCGAGCCGTGCGAGTCCGGGCGACGGTTCTAGTTCCGGAGAGCTCTCGGCATCGTTCGCCTGGCGCAGCAGCCCGACGGTGGCTTTGAGTTCGCGCAGCGCGGTCGCGGTGGTACCCGTCAGCTCAGTGAGGATCTGCCGCGCCTGGTCGGGGTGGGTGCGGGCGAGGTGAGCCGCCGTACCGGCCTGGGCGTTGGCCAGGGTCAGGTGGTGGGCGACGACGTCGTGCAACTCGCGGGCGATGCGCATGCGTTCGGCGTGCGCGGCACGGGACTGCAGGGCCGCCAGGTAGGCGCGGCGCAGTTGGACGCCGCTGCCGAACATGGCCGACAGCAGAATCCAGGCTATGGGGTTGAGCGTCTTGAGCAGCAGCGAGTGGTTGACGGGGTCCGCGAACAGGGCCGTGGCCCCCACAAGCACCGCGACGCTGAGCGTGTAGCGGCGGGTGGTCTTCCGGTCGGCTCCGGCGGCCAGCCAGTAGAGCGCCGACATGACCGGGCCGAGGAGCAGGGGCGTGAGCAGGAAGCCCATCGCGCTCGTGCCCATGGCGCAGACCGTGGTCACCGCGACAACGGTGCGGGGACGACCGCGCTGCCACAGCAGGGCTGCGCACGCGACGGCCGAGATCAGTACGCCGGCCCACCACGCGGGCCGGTCGGAAGGGGCGGTGGTGCTGAGGATGCTGCCGGAGAAGGAGACGCCGAACAGCAGGATGGCCAGGGCCGCGTCGCTGGCTCGGGGGTGGGTCTCCAAGTAGCGCTGCCATCTGGTGAGCATGGAGTTCTCCGATCAGGGTGCTTGAGCCATGGTCCGTGACAGGGCCGCCCCACGGACGCAGGG